>NZ_CAJCHS010000015.1 GCF_903970205.1 Nevskia soli
GTCGTCAGCCTTGGCCCAAAGCACGGCTTCCCAGTACTGCGAGAATCGATCCGACGGAAAATGGGGGATGCGGTATACGCCGCGAGCGGCCCGCTCCAGCCGCCCCCGCTGCGTGAGGCGCGCCAGCACGGAGTCCGCGATCCCAGCGTCTCTCGCCTGCTTCGCCGTCAGGAGCCCGTCATGCTCCTCAGCGAAGGCGATCAACTCGTTGAACCGGGTCTGGGGCACATAATGATCGTCGCACCCTACCGGAGCCTTTGTCAATATAGTTCCAAGATGGAACTATATTGACAGATGGGATGGATGGTTTTTGCGGAGCGGGCGCACCGGTTTACCCGGTCGCGTCCACCGCGAGGGAGTAGAATTGCAGCGGAGGCAGTTTATGGCCGATACACCCAAGAAATGCGCGCACCCCGCTTGCCAATGCATGGCGCCGGCGAACGAGAAGTACTGCAGCACCACTTGCAAGGACGCAGGCGACATGGTGGAAATTGAATGCAAGTGCGGCCATCCGGCTTGCGCTATCTGACACGCGGAAGCATCTCGGGCTGGGGCGCTGAGCCGGTGGCGCGAGGTTAGCCACCGGTCGCTCACGCTCTCGGCCCGGTAACGGTCTTGCCGTGCCTCGGCACGCTACAATTTGACCATGCCCAATGATGTTTTCGCTGATTTCGACACGACCGAGGGAAAGTTTCGCGTCCGTTTATTCGCCGACAAGGCGCCTAAGACGGTCGAGAACTTCATCGCTCTCGCGGAAGGCGGCAAGACCGGGCAGCCGTTCTACGACAATCTCATCTTCCATCGCGTGATTCCGGACTTCATGGTTCAGGGTGGATGCCCGGAAGGGACCGGCCGCGGAGGTCCCGGCTATAAGTTCGCCGATGAGTTTCATCCCGATCTGAAGCACTCCAAGAAGGGGATTCTCTCGATGGCCAACTCCGGGCCGAACACCAACGGAAGCCAGTTTTTCATCACCGTCGCGCCGACGCCGTGGCTCGACCGGAAGCATAGTATCTTCGGCGAGGTGGTGGACGGCTACGACGTTGTGGAGAAGATTTCGCGCGCGCCCCGCGATGGACAGGACCGGCCGAAGAAAGAGATCAGGCTCAATTCCGTAACGATCGAGCGGACGGAGGCGGGTGCGTGAACAGGAAACGGCGGATCAGTGCGGCGTGTCTGGCTCTCGTTGCCTCCGCGATCCTGATAAACAGCTCGCATGCGCAGTCGAAGTGGACGCCGCTATTCGACGGGAAAGATCTGGCCGGATGGGATGGCGACCCGCGCCTATGGTCGGTGCACGACGGCGTTCTTGTAGGTTCGACCGATCAGACTCCGATTAGTCACAACGAGTTCCTGATCTCAAAGGAGCAGTTCGGTGACTTCGTGCTGCATGCGGAGATGAAGCTGCGTAACCACAACAGCGGCATTCAATTCCGTAGCGCAGCTTATCCCGAGTATGTGGTCAAGGGTTACCAGGCCGATGCCGGTCAGGATAACTACTGGGGCAACTTATACGAGGAAGGCGGAACGCGCGGCACGATGGTCGATGGTTGGGCAGCCGGCGGTAAGGAAGTCGCGCATCTGGGGGGCTGGAACACGTACGATATCCGGTGTCAGGGCGACCACATTACGATCACGCTGAATGGAAAACAAACCGTCGACATACACGATTCGAAAAGCCTGACCGGAGTTATCGGACTGCAGTTACATGCGGGAACTCCGATGGAAGTGTCCTTCCGCGATATCAAGATACAGAAGCTCGACTAACCGCGCGTGCGTAGAATCGGAATCCTTGGCGGTACGTTTGACCCGATCCACAATGCGCACTTAGAAATGGCGCGCGCCGCGGCCGCGCAATGCGAGCTATCCAAGGTGCTTGTTATTCCGGCAGGCAATCCGCCGCACCGCACCGCGACAGCAAGTTTCGCGGACCGTTTCCGCATGGTCGAGATCGCGTGCGGGTGTGGTCCCCTGTTTGAGCCTTCGCCGATCGAAGACTGCGTGGGCAAGAGCTATACGGTGGATACGGTCGAGCGATTGCGCGCGGAGTACGGCCCCGACGTGGCGTGGTACTTCATTATCGGCGCCGATGCATTCGACGATATCGAGAGCTGGCACCGATGGCGCGACTTAGTTCCGTTAGTGACTTTCGCAATTGTGGGGCGGCCCGGCGCGGAGTATCGGATTCCGAATAACGTGTGCGCGAAGCGCGTGGAAGGCGTGGAGTTGCCGGTATCTGCTTCGGACATCCGGGCGAAGCTGGCGGAGGGCCAGGACAATCTTGACCTGCCGGCGGGAGTACTGAACTATATCCGGGAGCGGAAGCTATACGGGGTAAGTTGAGATTCACGGTTGCAGCGGTGTGATATCGGTAACCGGTAAGTCCCAGTGGGCGAGTAGAATTTCGAACCGGCGCTGCTCCTCGCGCTGGTAAGTGGTTTGGTCGGGCCAGAGCTGCTTGATCAGCCGCTCCTCGTCGGGATTGGCCGTTGTCGCCAAGGTCGAATTCTTGAAGCGGATGGTCACGCGATAGTCCCAACGCGCGTCCTCGGTCATATGGTTGGCGGGAGTTTCGATCTTGACCGAGAGCATGCGCCCGCTGTCGACCATCTTCCTAAGTAACGGATAGTGGTTCTTGAGAAAGAGCTGCTTGAACTCTTGTTGGTGGCCCCACTGCACCTTGTAGTAATACTCCATGGTGTAAGGTTGATCGGGCGCGGACTGCGGCGGGGCGCCTTGAGCGAGCAGCGGCCGTGTGCCGATCGCAAGTAACAACACAAAGGTCAAAAGCTTCATCGGTCCTCCCGTGGGTGCGATCTATTCTGGCACATCTTCCATAGCGGCAAGGTTAGCCCACGGTCGCTCACGCTTGCGGCTCAGAATCGCTCCGCTGCTACTGTGGGGCAGATGGACAATCTCACGCACTCGCTAGTGGGTTTGTTTTTGGCGCGGGCCGGGTTGAACCGCTTGGCCCCGGACGCTACCGCCGCCATGATACTCGCCGCCAATCTGCCGGACGCCGACATCGTCGCGGGAGTGGGCGGGGCGCCGGCTTATCTGGAATGGCATCGCGGGTGGACCCATTCGCTGCCTTGTTCCCTGTTGGTTGCTGCAGCGGCCGTGATTCTAGTCCGCGTCGTTACGCGAAAGAACGAGAAGTGGGCGGGAGCGATTTTTGCGGCCTGGATCGCGGTCCTCTCGCACATCCTGCTCGATCTGACGAACGACTACGGAGTTCGGATCTGGGCGCCGTTTTCGCAACAGTGGTTTCACTGGGACACGACGTTTGTGATCGATCCGTGGATCTGGGCGGGCCTACTGATCGCGTTCTTCGCACCGATGCTGGGCGATCTGATCTCCTCGGAAATCGGGAAGCATCGCCGCGCGTATCCGGGGCGGGCGTGGGCGATCACCGGGCTGTTGTTTCTTCTGGTTTATGACGGAGCCCGCGCGGTGCTGCATCAGCGCGCGATCGCGGTCATGGATGCGCGGCTTTATGGCGGGACACCGCCGGTCGTGACCGCTGCGTTCGCCACGCCGCTGCGTCCGTGGATGTGGGATGGGCTGGTGGAGACCGCCGATACGGCGTATCTGTATGAGCTGAATCTGGCGGACCAGTTCGACCCTGGCGCGGGGAAGACGTTCCACCGCTGGGACCCCCGCGATGCCCCGGGCGATGCTCTTGCGGCTTTGCGGACGGACCACGCGTTCCGCGTGTTGATCGACTTCTCTCAATACCCGTTGTGGCGCGTCATCGCGGACGCCAACAACGCGCGCTATACCTTGACGGACTTGCGATTCGGCGATCCGGTCGCCCGGACGTTCAGCTGCTCGGCGCGCCTGACCGGGGAGCATACGGTTGCGGACGAGCGTTGCAACTTCAGCTTTGCTTCGAACTACTCCTCCCAACCAAGGTAGGACCGACAACGGCGTAAGAACGCATACAATAGGGAGATGAAAATAGGCGATCATCTTGCCCGCGGATACTCGTCCTTCTCGTTCGAGTTCTTTCCTCCGAAGTCCGAGGAAGCCGCGGCCCAACTCGAGCGAACCATCGCTGAACTCAGCGTGTTGAATCCGACATTCGTGTCGGTCACTTACGGCGCCGGCGGCTCGACGCGGGAGAAGACGCTGGATATCGTCAGCCGCGTCAAGACCGGAACCGGGATCGAGGCGATGGCGCATCTCACGTGCGTCGGGTCCACGCGCGCGGAGATCGAAGGGGTGCTCGATCGTCTGGTCGACGCGGGCGTCGAGAATGTTCTGGCGCTGCGCGGCGATCCGCCCAAAGGGCAAACCGAGTTTGTGGCCGTAGAGGGCGGGTTTCGTTACGCGAACGACCTGGTCAGCATGATTCGGGAGCGCTATGGCAAGCGGTTGTCGGTGGGGGGCGCCTGTTACCCGGAGCGGCACACGGAATGCGCCAACCCGCACGTCGATCTGACCAACCTCAAACGAAAGGTAGATGCGGGGCTTGATTTCCTGGTGACGCAGCTGTTCTTCGATAACCGGCGCTACTTCGAGTTCGTGGATCGGGCCAGAGCCATCGGCATTCGCGTGCCGATTCTGCCGGGGCTGATGCCGATTACCAATGCGGCGCAGGTGGAGCGATTCACGCAGTCCTGCGGTGCGGCGCTGCCGTTCCAGCTCGCCGCGGAACTCGATCGCCGGCGCAACGATCCGCAAGGAGTGCTGCAGCTTGGCGTGGCGCACGCGACCGCACAAGCGATCGATCTACTCATGAGTGGCGCGCCGGGACTGCACTTTTATACACTAAACCGCAGCACTGCTACCAAGGACGTGTTCCAGGCGCTCAAGGCGGCCGGGTTCACGGACCGGGCGGAAGTCACTTCCGCCGCATAGCGGAAGCCCAGAGGAAACCGAATGGTCAATTGCGCGAAGTGCGGAACGGCGTTTGAGGGGCGATACTGCCCGAATTGCGGCGCGCCGGCGGAACCGGTCACCGAGAAGCCGGGGGCGTCATTCGGCGGTGCGGGGGCCAACCCAGGCTATTCGGCCGGTGTGCCGCCGCCGATAACCGCCGGGCCCGTTCCCGGAGTTCCCCGTAATTGGGCCTCCGTGATCTGCTACGTGGTTCCGATCGTCGGCCCCGTTGTCTTCTTGTTCCTCGCGCCCTACAACCGCGACCGCAAGATTCGGTTCGATGCCTATCAGGCACTGTTCATCCATATCGCATGGATACTGATTCGGATCGTCATTTCAGTCGCGATCAATCCGATGTCGTGGCGGCTGGCTGACTTGCTTTGGAATATCTGCGGGCTGTTGTATCTCGCGCTCATCATCGTGATGGCGGTGAAGGCCTACCAGAGCGAGAAGTTTGTCCTGCCGATCGTCGGGCCGTTAGCGGAAAAGCAGGCGTAGACCGATGCACGCGGCGAGCCGGCGCGAGGCAATCAAGCTACTCGGCTTTGGCGCGCTCCCGCTGTTTGGCCAAACTGCCAAGCCGAAGCGGCCGACCGTCTGCGTGCTGTCGAGCGCTTTAACCGGCGTGTGGTATGCGGAGATCGGCGAAATCGTCAAGCAGCTCGGGTTCGACGGGGTCGACATCACCATGATGCGCGGCGGGATGGTGGAGCCGCAACTCGCTCCGGTGGACGAGGTCCGCGCCCTCGAGAGCATCCATGGAGCCGGTCTGGCGGCTCCGATCGTCACGACGGCTTTGCGAACGCCGGCCGATCCGTGGTGCCGGACGCTGCTTGCGCTGGCGGGCCGCACGGGAGTGGGACTGGCCAAGATCGGGCCCGCTCCGCGGCGTGAAACTACCGGGCTGGCCTATGTCGGCCGCGAGTACAGCATCGCGGTGCTGGTGCAGGCCGGCGGCGCGGGACAGATGACGTTGGCGGATGCGCGTACGATGCTGGCGGATATCGATCCGGTGTGGTCCGGAATCTGTCTGCATTCGAGAGTATTCGCGCCGGGGTCGGACGTCGGTGATGACGAGGTTCGCGATGCGATGCCGCAGGTGAAGGCGGTGACGATCGCGGATCACAATGCGCAAGGCCCGAAGCCTTTAGGGCAGGGCACGGTGAACTTCGACAAGATGTTTGGGCTATTGGCGCGGGTGGGTTTCAGCGGGCCGCTGACGGTCGAGAGAACGTACAAGACGCCGGACGAGCCGGGGGCGCTGACGCAGGACGCCGAGTTCGTGAAGAAGCACGTCGACGCCGGGTTCGGCGGAATGCGGACTTAGCTGTTGCTGAGTACGGTCGAGACTTCGCTGTAATCGTGATTCGCGGACTCGATCGCGGCGCGGACGCTCGGACGCTGCTCGAGTTGTACATCGTGAGGGCAGCAATCGCTGCAGCTCTTACAGAGCGTGCACAGGTGATCGTCGCACGTGTCCTTGGTGCAAGTTACGCAGATACGAGTGGATTCCTGCTCGCAGATCGTACAGAAGAACGCCATCTTTTTTGAGTGTAGCTCGCGTCAGGCAATAACGTGTCGCAGCTTGGTGACGCGGCCGACTTCAACCCATTCGACGACGAAGATGTTGCCCGCGTGATCGAAGCAGGCGCTGTGCGGGCAAACGAACTTACCGGGCGTGAAATGGTCGCGCGAGAGCTTGCGGGTGTCGGACCATTTCGATTGCGAGTCGTCGCCGAGGTGTTCGATGACCTGGTTGTTCCTATCGAGCAGAGTGACGCGCGCGCCGAGATCCGGGACGACCACATCCCCGTTGCGGAATACGTTGAAGTGGCAGGGGAGGTTGGTGCCGGCGATGGTGTCGATCGGCGTGCCGTCGAGTTGGAAACGCTGGATGCGGTGGTTGCCTCTATCGGCAACGACTAAGACGGGCGTGCCGCTTCTCGTATCGACGATCAGACCGTGCGGGCAATCGAGTTTCCCGAGTTCTGTACCTTTGCCGCCGAAGGTGCGGACGTAGTTGCCTTCGCGATTGTATTGATTGATGTAACTGGAGCCGTAGCCGTCGCCGATATAGATATCGCCATTCGGCGCAATCGCGAGGTTGGTGGGCGAGTACTTGATGTAGCCATGACTGTAAGGCTCGGCCATCGAAGGGTAGCCGAGCATGAAGACTTCTTCGCCGTCGAGGGTCGATTTCACCACTACGGCGCGTTTGGTGTCGCAGAGATAGAGGAATTCCTGATTCCCTTCACGCTGGATCTTCAGGCCGTGGGCGCCGCCGCGAAACTCGGCTCCCCAGCTTTTGACGAACTTGCCATTGCGATCGAAGACGACCATCGTGTCGTGCGATTCACTGGCCGCGTTGACGGTATGGTGGATGTAGATGCGGCCCTGGCTGTCTTCGCAGACGCCGTGGGTGTTGCCGTATTGGATGCCGGCGGGAAGTTCGCCCCAGTCGTGAGTGACTTCGTAGGTGTGGTCGCCGGAACCGATAACCGGCTTGGCGGAACCGGACTTGTTCTGCGCGCCGAGAATGAGCGGAGCAGTGAGGCCGGTTAGGAATTGGCGGCGGAGCATTGGCAGCGATGATATCAGAATGAGCAGCGTTACGACCGAGATGTGTGAAGGCGTCCATTTCCCCGGTGGAGACAGGATGCTTCTCCTCGATCGCCGGCGTCTCTCCGCCGTGCCGCAAATGGAATCGATCCGTGTCGGATGTTGTCCCCGTAATAAGTTGCAGGCGGCCTTTTGGCGGCATCTCCAACGAGAGTGCCGCGGGTCCGATACCTGGCTGGAACGGGAAACAGGGAGATCAACGTTGACGCCACCAATGGAAACGCGAAAGCCGAACAGACGAACGCGAATTGCCGCACTTTACCTCCTCACAGGCGTATTACTCGCCAGTGTTCCGTCCCTTCGCGCGCAGTCGGCCGCGGCCAACGTGCCGCCAGCAAACCCGACAACAGTCGCCGGTCGAGTGATCGATTCTACGGGAGCTTCCGTCGTTGGCGCAAAGGTGTCACTGAGCTTCAGCGGGAACCCCACGATCCTGAGCGTTGTTACCGGAACCGACGGGGCGTTTTCAATCGTGGTCCCCGCTTCCGGGAGATTCGACATCGCGGTCTCGGCTCAAGGATTCGCGGCCGCCCACGCATCCGGAGAGGCCAGGACCGGTGAAGAGACCGCGCTGCCGGACATCGCACTGGCGGTCGCCCCGGTTTCCACCGAGGTTCATGTCGAAGGGAATCCGGCTGCGATTGCAACCGCACAGGTGCGTGCTGAAGAAAAACAGCGGGTCCTGGGCGTGATTCCAAACTATTACGTTAGCTATTACGAGGACACCGTACCTCTTCGGCCAAAGCAGAAGTTTGAACTGGCATGGAAGTTTACGATCGATCCGGTTAGCTTTGTTATCGCGGGCGTCATCGCCGGGGTGCGGCAGGCAAACGACAGCTTCAGCGGCTACGGCCAGGGAGCGGCCGGATATGGCAAGCGCTACGCAGCCGCCTACGGCGACTTCCTCACCGGCACGTTCCTCAGCAACGCGATTTTTCCCTCACTGTTCAAACAAGACCCGCGCTACTTCTACAAAGGAACGGGCTCCAAACGCTCGCGCATCCTGTACGCACTCTCGACCTCGGTGATTTGCAGGGGCGACAATGGGCGCTGGCAACCGAACTACTCCAACATTCTCGGAGGCCTCGCGTCCGGCGCTATTTCGAACGCCTACTATCCCGCCCGGAATCGCGATGGCGCCGCGCTCACGTTCGAGAATGCGGGCATCAATATCGGCGCAAGCGCCGCTGCAAGTCTTGTCCAGGAATTCCTGTTCAAGAGGATAACGCCACATGTGGGGAAGGATTCGTCGCTGAAGCAGTAGGTTGGCTTGGCTGCCCGGTTAAGACGGGCGGGACGCAAAAAAGCCCGATCGGGTGATCGGGCTCTTAAGGAGTAACCGGGCGACTTCCTACTCTCCCACACACTTGCGCGTGCAGTACCATCGGGGCTGAAGGGCTTAACTACCGTGTTCGGGATGGGAACGGGTGGGACCCCTTCGCTAAGGTCACCCAGAAGTGTTTACTCCGGATGGAGAA
>NZ_CAJCHS010000016.1 GCF_903970205.1 Nevskia soli
GCGATCTGGCGAATCGGCCTGAAGTTTTCGGTGAAGATGTGCGCCTTCTGCTGGAGCAAGGCGCCCTGCTTCCAGCGACAGCCTATATCAACGCGCAGCGCCTGCGCCGCAGAATGCAAGCCGAATTCGCGCGCCTCTGGACGGGCATCGACGTTCTGCTAACGCCGGCAACGCCGACCGCGGCGCCCCCGCTCGCGACCCCCGTCATCTCGATCCACGGCGAAATCGAAGACACCCGCGCGGCCGCCACCCGGTTCACGCGCTGCTTCAATGTCCTAGGCATCCCGGCGATCTCGATCCCATGTGGCTTCACCTCGGACCGCTTCCCGATTGGACTCCAGCTCTCCGCTCCCGGGTTTGAAGAAAGACGCCTCCTGGAAATCGCGTGCGCAACCGAGCGCGAATTGCACTTGTAATACAGCCTCTTTAATCCTTTTCTACTACTATTGGAAAAGCAAAGCTTGGAAATCTCTCAGTTTCGGCATTTTCTTATGCCGGGTGGCTTGTATCCGTATGATTCAATTAGCCTTAACTTTGGAGATCATATTGCCTCACGTGACTCAAGGAACGACAAGGGGGAGGGAGCCGGTCAGGGGGATCGGGCTCCCTATTCGTCCGCGGCTAGTCAATCTTGCGCCAGGCCCGCCCATCCCGCTTCATCAGATCGTCCGCCTCCTTCGGCCCCCACGATCCGGAGTCGTAGTTCGGAAAACTCCTCGCCGGAAGCGCTCTCCAAACATCTTGAACCGGCCCAACGACGCTCCACCCGGCTTCCACCATGTCCGCCCTTTGGAACAAGGTCGCGTCGCCGACCATGCAGTCGTAGAGCAGGCGCTCGTAACCCGTGCTCGGTTGGCTGCCGAAGTAATCCACATATTCGAAGTCCATATTGACTGAACCTACACGGACGATCGGACCCGGAATCTTCGCGCCGAAGCGCAGGGAAATTCCTTCGTCGGGCTGGATGTGGAGCACGAGCAGGTTGGGCATCAGCCGCTCGACTGGAGTATCGCGGAACAGCACAAACGGCGCTCGCCGGAACTGAATCGCGATCTCGGTAACGCGCTTCGCCATGCGCTTCCCCGTGCGGACGTAGAACGGGACATCCGCCCACCGCCAGTTATCGATCGATAGCTTCAGAGCAACGAAAGTCTCCGTGTTCGACTGCGGGTTTACCAGCGGCTCTTCGCGATACCCGGGCTCCGGCTTGCCGTCGATCGTCCCCGGTCCATATTGCCCGCGAACCGCCCGGGTCAAGACTTCTTCCGGCGGCATGATTTGGATGGCGTGCAGGATCTTCGATTGTTCGTCGCGCACCGCGTCGGCTTGAAACGAAATCGGAGGTTCCATCGCGGTTAGCGTGACGAGTTGCAGGATGTGATTCGGGATCATATCGCGCAACGCGCCCGCATGGTCGTAATAGCCGCCCCGGCGCTCCACGCCCAATTCCTCGGCGACAGTAACCTCCACATGATCGATATAACGCCGATTCCAGACCGGCTCGAAAATCCCGTTGGAGAAACGAAATACCAAGATATTCTGGACGGTTTCTTTACCCAGGTAATGATCGATGCGGTAAATCTGTTTCTCCGTCAGCGACTTCCCGAGATCCCGGTTCAAAGCCCGCGCGGAATCGAGATCGCTGCCAAACGGCTTCTCGATAACGACTCTTCGCCAGTGCCCGTCCGCTTCGCTGGTAAGCCCGTTGGCGCCGAGCCGCGAAGGGATCTCGCCGAAAAACGCCGGGGCCGTAGCCAGATAGTAAAGATAGTTGCCCTTCGTCGAGTGTTTCTGGTCCAGTTCGGCCAGGAGATCCTTCAGGTGAGTGTAAGTCGCGTTGTCGCGGAAATCGCCGGTCATGTAATAAACGCGCTCCGCCAGCCAGTCACACTGCGTGCAGTCCTGAGGAGCGCCGGCGTACTCGCGGATATCGTGGCGAACTTTGTTGCGGAAGTCGTCTTCCGACATCTGGTCGACGGCCACGCCGAGAATAGCGAAATCCTCGGGCAGCAGCTTACTCCGCCGCAAGTTATAGAGCGCGGGAAGTAGCTTACGGGTAGTCAAGTCTCCCGACGCGCCGAAGATGACCATCAGGCATGGGTCGGCCGGACGTCCATGCTCGTCGGGACTTACTGGCTGGGCTGGTTTTGAAGACACTCGGGCTCCTAAGTCTTGGGGATGTGCTCGACGTGCCCGCCGAACCCTTTACGCATTGCGGAGAGCATCTTCTCCGCGTAAGTATGCTCCTGCCGCGAGCGGAAGCGCGCAAATAGCGATGCGGCCAGAACTTCGGCCGGTACCGCTTCTTCGATCGCAGCCTCGATCGTCCAGCGTCCTTCACCGGAATCTTCAACCCATCCGGTGTATCCCTTCAACTCCGGATCTTCCACCAGCGCCATCGCCGTTAGATCCAGCAGCCACGATCCAATGACGCTGCCTCGCCGCCACGTCTCAGCCAAATCGGCTAAGTTGATGTCGTACCGAAGATCGGGATCGAGCTTATCCGAGTTCTTGTTCTTTAGAATGTCGAAACCCTCGGCGTAAGCCTGCATCAGGCCGTATTCGATTCCGTTGTGAACCATCTTGGCAAAGTGTCCCGCGCCGCTCGGTCCGCAGTGCAGGTACCCTCTGTCCGCCGTCGACTTACCATCGCGACCCGGCGATGGAGCAATGCCGCTCTCCCCCGGCGCCAGGGCGTTGAAGATCGGGTCGAGCCGCTGCACCGTGTCCTTCGGGCCGCCGATCATCAGGCAATAGCCGCGCTCGAAACCCCAAACTCCACCGCTCGTTCCGGCGTCGACATAGTCGATACCTTTCTCGGCCGCAAGCTTCGAACGCCGCACATCGTCCTTATAGAACGAGTTACCGCCATCGATGATCGTGTCGCCCTTCTCGAGAGTATCGATCAGTTTGCGGACCATAGTCTCAGTTGCATCGCCTGAAGGCACCATGACCCAAACCGCTCGCGGCGCCTGCAACAGCTTCTTGAAATCATCGACGGATGCTCCGCCGAGCGCGCCCTGGCCGACGAGTTGCTTTACGGGAGCATCGCTCAAGTCATAAACCGCGCACTGGTGGCCGGCTTTCATCAACCGCCTCACCATATTCGAGCCCATACGGCCCAGACCGATCATTCCTAATTGCATGCTTCTCCTATGTCTTATTGGTTCCGTTACGGAGTTATCTTAAGCGCCTGGTCAATCGCGCTCCCCAGCACTTCAAGACCGTGCTTCAAATCAGCGGGAAGGTGTACGCGCAACGCCCGCCGCTTGCGCTCAGCGAGAACTTCGAAATCGCCGCGCGCCTGCGCCGCTTTCACTACGCTGAACGTATATTTCTGACCCGGCACCTGCAACTCCACTGAGTCGTCGCAAGTAAGTTGTAAGAATACTCCGGAGTTCGGGCCGCCCTTATACGCCTGCCCGGTGGAATGCAGAAAGCGGGGGCCAAAACCGAGGCAGGTCGCCACCCGATACCGGTCCCGGATTGCGCGCCGCATTTGTTGCAGCGCTTTTTCGTGCTCCCCGTTCATCTCGATGTAAGCCAGCAGCGCGAAGTAATCGCCCGGTGACAAACGGCCCAGATGATGACTTAGGTAAGTGGTCAGACTGTGATGCTCTCCGAGTTCGTTGGCGTTAGTTTCATTAGTAAAGAGTTTGATCCCATCCTGCTCAAAGATCGGCTGCTCGGCGGGCAGCGATCCTTTCTCTTCGTACTCTGAAGTTAGCTTGCGGGTCGCGATCTTACTCGCTTCGACATCCGGTTGATCGAAAGGATCGATACCGATGATCGAACCGGCAACCGCAATCGCAATCTCCCAACGGAAAAACTCCTGGCCCAGGTCGTAAATATCGTGGACATTCAGGTGAACGACGGTATGTCCGGCGTGTTCCAGGTTCTTGAGGGCACTGTCTTCAGCGGCGGCGGCAGCGGGAAGGTAGCGCTCATACGCGAAGATGCGATCCTGCCCGTAAACACTAGGAGAACCGAGCGGTTCCCGATCGACGGGTATCAAACCGCGGCCGTTCTTCCCGGTCGACTCCGCGATGAGTTGCTCGAGCCACGCCCCGAGATCCGCAATCGGCGGAGAAGCAATCAGAGTGACCTTCTCCCGACCATTGCGCGCGTGTTCGCCGAGCGTGAGTCCCAACGAAACCCCAGGGTTATCGGAAAGCTCCGGCAACTTACACAACTCCACCATCTTCTTAGCGCTTTCGAGAAAACGGCGTACATCCAAGCCCATTACCGCAGCCGGAATCATCCCGAAGTCGGATAGAGCGGAGTAGCGGCCCCCGATACTCTTCACGCCATAAAAGATCTTCCAGAACTTGTCGTCTTTAGCGACCTGTTCCATCTTCGATCCGGGATCTGTAATCGCGATAAACTGCGACCCATTGTTTCCGGCCAGTTGATAGAAATACTGCTTATAGATATTCGGCTCAAGAGTACTGCCGGACTTACTGGAAACGATAAAGACCGTATTGGGTATGTCGATCTTTTTCTGCGTATCCAAAATCTGCTTCGGGTCCGTCGAATCGAGCACGAACAACTCCGGGTATCCGCCGACCTTCCCGAAGGTCAGCTTCATGACTTCCGGACAAAGACTCGAACCTCCCATTCCGAGTAGCAGCGCATTCTTGAATCCCCGCTTCTTTACCTCTTGTGCGAGCGCTTCAAATTCGTCCACGCGCGCGAGTTGCTGTTCGACAATATCCAGCCATCCCAGCCACTGCGCTTCATCCGCGCCTGTCCACAGGCTTGCGTCATGCCCCCAGATTCTGCGTGCAAACTGCGCCGGCTCCTGCAACGTCGATGCCGCCATTGATTTAGTCCTATCTCTTTCCGTCTGACAGTCCGTGCGTTTCTTCGATCCTCTTCACTTCCGCGAGGCGCCGCACATGACGTTCTTCACGCGTAAATTGCGCATCGAGGAAAGCATGCGCCAGTTCCTTTGCCGTCTCCAGTCCAATCACGCGCGAGCCGAACACGATCACGTTCATATCATCATGCTCGACGCCCTGGTGCGCGGAATAATGATCATGCGCGAGCCCCGCCCGAATGCCGTCGATCTTGTTTGCCGCCACCGACGCTCCGATCCCGCTTCCGCAGATCAAAACGCCGCGCTCGGCCACGCCGTCACGCACTGCCTTGCCTACGCGCAGCGCGAAATCCGGATAGTCCACCGGCGCTGTCGAATCCGTTCCTACATCCATCACGTCGAAACCGAGCCCGCGCAAGTACTCGCGGACAACCATTTTTAACTCAAAACCCGCATGGTCCGAGCCGATCACTACCTTCACAGGTTTGTCCTCAGGTTTTGCCCCCAGGTTTGTCCGCGACGATTCGTTGTCTCATTGAGTATCCGCACGCCGCCGGGGTTACAACCATCTTATTGTGTTCTATTCCGGTAACCCCATCACAATCGTTCCGGAATGCCGCAACCGGGATAGCCGTTACACTTGGGAGATTGAAAGCCGAAGCGCCGGCGCTGCCTGCAACTTTACCTTTCTAACCGCATCTGAAAATAAAGCCAACGAGAACCCGATTCGTGCGAAAGAGATCATATTTGGGAAGGATATCCCTCACACCGACGTTGCTCGTTATTGCCGCTGCCGGCGCCATTCCGCTGTCTGCTCAACTGGGCGCTCCAGCGACTCCGCAGGCGCCATCGAGTCCGCCGCCGTCGGCGAATGGTCCCGTGAGTTCCATGGGCGGAAACTATCAGGGCAGCGTCGCTGCGGGGCAGGCGACTGCGACGCCGATCGATTTGTCGTTAACCGATGCGATTCAGCGCGGGCTCAAGACCAACCTCGGGATTCTGACCACATCGGAGAGCGTGAGCAACGTAAGCGCGCAACGCAAACGGGTCCTGGCCGGCCTGCTGCCGAATCTCACCGGTGACTACACGCAAAGTTACAACCGTGTAAACCTGGCGGCCGAAGGGTTCCATTTCACGCTTCCGCCGGGGCTGGGCTTTAGCATTCCCGAGATCGTCACGTTCGGCTCCGTCGATACGCGCGCGAATCTTAGCCAATCAGTTGTGAACTTCCAAAAATTGCGCAACCTGAAGTCGGCCGATGTCAGCGTGCATGCCGCGCAGCTCAGTGTGCAGGATAGCCGCGACCTGGTGGTTGAAGCCGTCGGCAACGCGTACCTGCTGATCATTTCCGATATGGCACGGGTGGACGCCGCCCAGGCACAAGTTGACACCTCGCAGGTTCTATTCAATCGCGCGGTGGATCAACACGCGGCCGGAGTGGCGCCCGCGATCGACCAGCTTCGCGCCGAGGTGCAGTTGCGCACCGATCAGCAAACGTTGCTCGCATCGAAGAATCAATACGAGAAGGACAAGCTCGTGTTAGGCCGCGTGATCGGGTTGCCGCCGGGACAGCGTTTCAACACCACGGATCGCATGCCGTTCTCTCCCTTGAACGGAATCACTACCGAGGATGCGCTGCGCCAGGCCTACGCGAATCGGGCGGATTTTAAAGCCGCCGAAGAACAGGTTCGCGCCGCCGAAATCGCCCGCAGCGCTTCCGTTGCGGAATATTATCCAACCGTCGATTTAACCGGCAATTTCGGCGACGCCGGTGTGAACGTCGGCTCCTCACACAACGTGTGGAACGTCACCGGCGCGTTGAACTTCACAATTTTTGACGGCGGCCGCATCCGCTCGGACATCGAACAAGCGGATTCGACGTTGCGGCAACGGAAAAATGATCTCGGGGACCTGCGGGGGCAGATCGATCAGCAGGTTCGCACCGCGCTGCTCGATCTGCAATCGGCCGCGGATCAGGTTGCGGTTGCCCAGCGCAACCAGCAGCTCGCGCACGAAACGCTGGCGCAATCCCGCGATCGTTTCACGGCCGGGGTAACGGACAACGTCGAGGTGGTGCAAGCCCAGCAATCCGTCGTGACCGCGGATGTCAATCTCATCAGCGCCACCTATCAGCACAATCTCGCCAAAATCGCGTTGGCGCGCGCGCTCGGTTTGGCGGAACAGAACCTGGCGCGCTTCACCGTCCATTAGCCATGGCCAGCGCTGCAACCAGTCCGGCGCAGGAGCAGGCCCAATGGCGTCCGAACCACAATAAGTGGCTCATCGCGATCACGGTAACGATGGCGACGTTCATGGAGGTGCTCGATACCTCCATCGCCAACGTCGCGCTGCCCCACATCGCCGGGAACCTCTCCGCCGGACAGGACGAGAGCACCTGGGTGCTGACGTCGTATCTGGTCTCCAACGCCATCGTGCTGCCGATCAGCGGCTGGCTGGCCACCGTCTTCGGACGCAAGCGTTTCTACATGACCTGCGTCGCGCTGTTCGGAATCAGTTCGTTTCTGTGCGGCCTTGCGCCATCGCTCGGGCTGCTCGTGTTCTTTCGCGTGCTGCAGGGGATCGGCGGCGGCGGACTCGCGCCCAGTGAACAAGCGATCCTGGCCGATACCTTCCCGCCTCGGCAGCGCGGGATGGCTTTCGCGCTCTACGGATTCGCCGTCGTTCTTGCGCCCGCAATCGGACCGACGCTCGGCGGCTTTATCACCGACAACTTCAACTGGCGGTGGATCTTCTTCATCAACATTCCGGTCGCGATCGTTTCGCTTTTCCTGACTCACCGGCTGGTCGAAGATCCTCCCTGGCTCAAGGTCGAGAAAACGAAAGGCGTGAAGCGCCGCGTTGATTTCATGGGGCTCGGCTTCATCGCTGTCGGGCTCGGTTCCCTGCAAGTCGTTCTGGACAAGGGCCAGCGCGATGACTGGTTCGGTTCTCATTTCATCGTCACCTTCGCGACGCTGGCGGTAATCGGCATCGTGGGAGCCGTTATCTGGGAGTATTTCGAGCCTGAACCCATCGTGGACGTCCGGCTTTTCTTCAAGAACCGCACGTTCGCCATCGCGAGCTTCATGATGTTCATGCTCGGTCTGGCCCTCTACGGAAGCACCGTGCTAATTCCGCAGCTGCTGCAAACGCTGATGGGTTACTCTGCCTCGACCGCCGGTATGGTGCTGTCGCCGGGCGGGGTGGTCGTGCTTTTGCTTATGCCGGTGGTCGGTATCGCCGTCGGGAAGTTGGATGCACGCTATTTGATCGCGTTTGGGTTTGCCGCCAGTGCCACCGGGCTCTTCTACATGACCGGGCTGAATCTGAACATGAGTTTTGGAGTCGCGGTGCGTTATCGCGCCGTCTATTCGGTCGGACTCGCGTTCCTGTTCGTTCCGATCAACACAATGTCTTATGTCGGCATCCCGCGCGAGAAGAATAACCAGGTCTCGGGGATGACGAACCTGTTCCGCAATATCGGGGGCAGTGTCGGTATCTCGCTTGTGGAGACGCTGCTCGCCCAGCGGTCCCAATTCCATCAGGATCGGCTGATCGGCAATTTCAGCAACTACAGCGGGCAGTTCCGCAGTACGGTGCAGGGTCTGGTTTCTACGCTGGTGGGGCGGGGAACCAGCCCCGCCGATGCCATGCAGCAGGCTTACGGCCAGATGTTTGGAATCGTGCAGCAGCAGGCGAATGTGCTCGCCTACATCGACACGATCTGGTTTTTCGCCATCGTTTGCGCGGTGATGGTACCGTTTGCTTTCCTGATGAAGAAGAATCGGCCGGGGGCGGGTCCGGTGGGTGCGCACTAAAGAAATGTTGACTTAGCTAGAAAATCGGACTAACCCCAAATCATGCAGCTAAACGTCCACGATGCCAAAACGCAACTCTCGCGGTTGCTTGAGATGGTGGAGCAGGGTGAAACCGTGACTATCGCCAGGCACGGGAAGCCCGTTGCCGACCTTATCCAGACGCGCAGTTCCAGCTTTCCACTGGGCGCCGGACGTGGAAGTCAGCTGGTCCCTCCTGGCGATGCGTGGTGGCAGCCGATGACCGATCATGAGGCGGAGGACTGGATCGACGGTAAGTGAGAGTACTTGCCGACACCCACGCCCTGGTCTGGGCAATCAACAGTCCCGAGTTGCTGAGCCGCGCGGCCTTCGACGCATTCAAGAACGAGGAGATCGTCGCCAGCGTGGCGAGTTTATGGGAGTTGTCCCTGAAGTCGGGAAAGAAAAACTGTCTGATAGGCGATCCGCTCCCGTGGTGGAGGAAGTACATCACGGGTCACGGGGTCGCCACGCTTGCGATTCGGGTAGCTGACGTGATCGAGTTGTCCTCGCTGGCGCAAATCCACAAAGACCCGTTCGATCGGATTCTCGTCGCGCAATCGCTGTCCGAAGGGATTTCCATCGTGACCCGCGACGAGCGCCTTGCGAGATACGGCGTTCCGACGATCTGGTGAACCGAGCCGGTCCGGCGACCCCACTCACTGCGGGTTCACCACCACCTCCGACTTAACATCGACCTTCTCGAACTGCATCGGGAAACTACGGCCGTTATAGTAAGCGTCCCACTCGTCTTTGTAATGCTTCGACACGACGTGCCCGCTCTGACCCATAACTACATTCAACAAGCTCTTATCCCAATCCCCGACCACGGCGTTGTACCGCTCGGAGGGTCCGATCCGCATGGTCGTTTGTTTCACCGAAGTCGATCCGCCGCTCATCGGCACGGGGCCGATGTCGAATAACGACGCCAATCCCGGTAAGTGGCTTCCTACCGGATGAGTCAATCGCCATTGCAGATAGTTTCCGTAACGCCACTTACCTAAGTTGCGGCCCTGGGTCCGCTCTAACTCATGAACCGCGCTGCGGAGACTATCGACCAGCACCTGATCGTAACTGGCGAACCATCCGGCCGGGCGTTCGTCGAGCAAGTGTTGCATCACGGAATAAGAAAGCTGTAAGACCGAATGGGCGCGCGGCGAATCCATATACTCCTGCGCGTCGCCCGGAGCGGCGCTATCTGCGATCGCCTCGCGCACATACCAGTCGGTTCGCACCGCGATCAGAGCCGCGGCTGAGTCTTTATCGATCTGCCCGTTGAAGTGCCGCAGAAAGTCGATCGCCTGTTTCAAGTCACCTTCCCCGCTGCCCTTCCGATCCCACGCCGCCACTAACTCACGAGCCAGATGGTCTTCAAACGCCGAGTAAACGTCTTTCTCTATGGCCAGAGTATCGAGAGGCGTGAGTTTCGACTTACTTTGCAACATCGCCCGGATCTGTGCGGAACGATAAGGCGACGCGAACGAGCCGCTGACCGTGTACGCGTAATCCTTCGGAAACGGATTCTGGTTCGCGGTGACGATGATGCCCGAAGGCGGATTGAAAGATTGCGGCAACTGTTCGTAGGGGATCCATCCATCCCACTCAAACTGTCCGGATGCGCCGTCCAGCGGAACATCGCCTGTAAATCCCCGCCGCACCGGCAACTTACCGCTGGCGTGATACCCGATGTTGCCGTCCACATCGGCATAGACGAAGTTCTGTCCGGGTCCTGGGAACTTGGCGACTGCCGCGTTGAAGGAAGTCCAATCGCTCGCCCGGTCGATATCGTTAAACGTGAGCGCAAACGAGCCCTTTTCGGCGGCCGACCATCGCAAGGCCAGATGTTCGCCCTTCTCATTCACGATCACCGGACCGTGCCGCGTCACCCACTGCCGCAACTCGACCGTTTTCTGACCCTTAACCGGGATGAAATCGGTCTCGAGGCGCGCCTGTTCCATGTGTCCTTCGAATTCGTACTGGCCGGTGCGGTCGTCCAGCTTTTCGCGGTATAAGTCCTGAACGTTGAAGTGTAAGTTCGTTACACCCCAGGCGATGCGCTGGTTGTGACCTACAATCACGCCCGGCGCGCCCGGCAGCGAAACGCCCATCACCTTCAACCCTGGCGCATCGAGCGCGGTCATGAACCAGATCCCGGGCACGGAGTAAGCCAGATGCATATCGTTCGATAGCTGCGGATGTCCGTGCGAAGTGTGGGCGCCGGAAACGACCCACGCGTTGGAACCCGGCTGAATTTCCGTCCCGGCTCGCGACGGGAATAGAAGCGCGACCTTGGCGGGATCTCCGTGGGCCAGTAAGTCGGCCTCTTCCAGATGTTCCGGCCACGAGGTTGTCAGGTCGCGGAACATATAGAGCCCGATCAGAATGGTATCGACCACGCTCCACGGCTTCGGATCGTAACCCAGCGCCGCGAATTCGAACGGCAGCCGGTGGTGGTGCGTTTCTATGAAGTAGTTCACGCCGCGCGCATAAGCGGTCGTATCGGCGCGATCCTGAGCGGATAAGTCGCCGTAAATCGACTCCGCGATCCGGCGCATGCGCAACCTCCGGGAGTCTTCATCCAACTCCAGGGCTTGCGGTCCCACAATCTCGCACAGATCCCCCGCGGCGGCGCGTCGCAAGGTATCCATCTGCCAGAGCCGTTCCGATGCCGTCACGTAGCCTTGAATCAGAAAGGCATCGGCCTGCGTCGCGGCGTGGATGTGAGGGACGCCCAATCCATCCCAATCGACCGTGGCTCGCGCGCTGACCGGCGCGGTCAGGTGGCCTGAGGTCTGGGGAAGCGGACGCCAGAAAAACCACCAGGCCCCGACGGCCAGCAAAACGAAACCGATCAACAGCAGCGAATTGAGGACGCGCAGAATGCGCCGCGAGAGCACCCTAGAATTGTAGACGCCTCCTTATTGGCAATATTGAGTCAGCGATATTGATGCCCATCCCGCACCTCGGCCTGCGCTTGTTGCTTCTCGGCTGCATTCTCGCGGTGAACGCGTTCTTCGCCGGCGCGGAAGTCGCACTGCTTTCCGTGCGCGATTCGCGTCTGCGCCAGCTGGCGGAACAAGGACAAGTGGGCGCGCGCATCGCACTGCAATTGCTCGCCAACCCCAGCCGCCTGCTGGGCGTCACGCAAGTCGGCGTTACGCTGGCGAGTCTCGGCCTTGGCTGGGCGGGAGAAGACACGCTCTACGCGATCATTCTAAATCTGGTTCACCCTGCGATCTCGCCGGGCACATCGGTGCTGATTCGCGGCGTGTGCTTCGCCGCGGCTTTCCTGCTGATGACGTATCTGCACGTCACCCTGGGCGAAGTCGTCCCTAAGAACCTCGCCATCAATACGGCGGACCGCCTGGCCCTTGTCGTCGCGCCGCCCTTGATGGTTTTCTCCCGCATTGCCGCGCCGTTTATCACGATTATCGAGCGCACGGTGATGTTGATGACGCGCTCCATGGGTATCCAAACGAGGCATCATCCGGGCGGGCATTCGGCGGACGAGATCCGGCTGATTGTGGCATCCAGCCGCGGCGCCGGTCATTTGCCCGAGGCTCAGGAAGAGATGATCAACCGGGTACTGGATTTGGAAGATCTTTCGGCACGCGAGGTAATGACGGGGCGCAACGCCATCGTATCGGTCTCGATCGACGCCTCGCTCGACGAGGTCCTCAGCACCATGATTCGCGAACAGCACTCGCGCCTTCCGGTTTGGGAAGGGACGCCGGAACTGATTGTCGGAATGATCTTCTACAAAGACCTGCTTCCGGTCTGGCAGGAGCGCCGGCGCTTTCTGCGCGAGGGCCGGTCGCCGCGCCCGTTCCGCGTGCGTCCGTTGATGCGCAAGGCGCCGGTTGTCCCAGAGACGAAGCCGCTTTCCGCGATCCTGGAAGAGTTCCGCACCGGAAAGTCACACATGGCGATCGTGGTCGATGAGTTTGGTACCGTTTCCGGCCTGCTCACGCTGGAGGACGTTCTGGAGCAGATCGTGGGCGGGATCGAGGATGAGTTCGACGATCAGCGCGAACCTGCTACGGTCGAAGTAGCCGATGAACTGGTTCTCGATGGAGCGACCAAGATCCGGGAGCTGGAGTCGCAGTATGGCCTGACGCTGCCTTCGGAGGCCGGATTCGAAACTCTGGCCGGATATCTGCTCTATCGATTGGGTCACATTCCGAAGCCCGGGGAGTTTGTGGATTTTGAAGGGCGTCGATTCACCGTAGAATCCGTGGAGCGGAACCGAATTGCCGGCGTCAGAATGCAGAAGATCTCGCCGGTTGTAACGTCGACAGGCTTACGAGAGAGTATCGAGGAGAAAACTAGCTAACACATGCTCGGACTTGATCGCAATGCCGCCCGCTGGACCTGGACCGCGATACTGATTCTGCTCCTGTGCCGCGCTCTCTATCAGATCCGCGAGACGATCTTCATCCTGATTATCGCGATCCTGTTCGCCTACATGCTGACCCCGCTGGTAAACGTGTTGAACCATCATTTGCCTGGAAAATCGCGCACGCCGGGGCTCGCCATTACTTATGTGCTGCTCATAGGCTTTCTGGCAATTGTCGGCATCGAACTCGGTACGCGCGTGGCGGAAGAAGCTACATCACTTGCGACTAAAGCTCCTGAGTTCTTTGGACACTTGTCCGGCGCCACCTTCAATGTCCCCCTTCCGCATTACCTGGAAATGCTCCGGGGCGACGTCCTCGTGCACATCCAGACCTTTCTGCAGACGCATTCGGGAGATATCGTCAGCTATCTTCCTACTGCCGGATTGAAGGTAATTTCCTACTCGAGTTACCTGCTGTTCTTAGTGCTGGTCCCGGTAATCAGTTTCTTCTTACTTAAAGACGGCTCTGAGATATATAACCACACCGTTACGCTTTTCCCGGATGGCTCGCGCCGTCAAATGTGGATCGGGATTATCGCCGACACGCATATCCTCCTGGGTCAATATGTCCGCGCGATGGGATTACTTTGCCTGATCACTTTTGTCGTTTTCGCCATCGTCTTCAGCATCATGGGCGTGCCGTATGGAATTCTGCTCGCCGCGATTGCGTTTCCGCTCGAGTTCGTTCCTATGATCGGCCCGTTGATCGCCGCCGTAATTATCATTCTGGTTTCGATCGCCACCGGATACGGGCACGTTTTCGGGATCGTTATCTTCCTTGGTTTGTATCGTCTCTGCCAGGACTATGTGGTAAGTCCAAGGCTGATGAGTTCCGGCGTGGAGGTGCATCCGCTGCTGGTGATTCTCGGTGTACTGGCCGGCGAGAAGCTGGGCGGCGTTCCAGGAATGTTTCTTTCGGTGCCGGCGGTCGCGTTGATCCGCGTCGTCTACCGGCGTCTCAGATCGTCAATCGCGCCGGTTTCGCAACCGCTCGCCGAATCGCGTCGCGATCATTTGGTAATTTAACCGGCTCATTGGCGAACCGTGAGACGATGCGGTCGCCGTCCGGCGCGGTCAACTGCCGCGTGTGATAGCGATAGATGAAGTCGGTGTCCTTCAAAACGTTGCCGGTAAGGATGGCGACAACATCCGCGTCGCGCGCAATCGTTCCCGCTTCCGTGAGCTTGCGGATTCCGGCCAGCGTCGCGGCGGAAGCCGGCTCGCAGCCGATGCCGCATTGCCCGATAAGCGCCTTCGCGTCGGCAATCTCCTGCTCGGTGACACGCTCCACGACGCCGTTGCTGGACTGCACTTCGAAGTGCGCTTTGGGCCAGGAGACGGGATCGCCGATGCGGATGGCGGTGGCGAGAGTCTCCGGATGCGCCACGGCCTCAAACCTACCGGCGCCGTGGTGGGTGAAGTCGTAAAACGGCGACGCGCCGCGCGCTTGAACCACGGCCAGACGCGGCAGCCGGTCGATCAGCCCGATGCCAAGAAGCTCGCGCAACGCCTTACCGAAGGCCGACACGTTGCCCAGATTCCCGCCCGGAACCACCACCCAATCGGGCACGCGCCAGTCGCGCGCATCCAGCATCTCCGTCATGATGGTCTTCTGCCCTTCGATGCGGAA
>NZ_CAJCHS010000017.1 GCF_903970205.1 Nevskia soli
TAAAGCATGGGACTCCGCGCCACTACGTTAGATTGAAGGTATGTTCTCCTGGATTTGCGCGCGCTGCGGCCGCGACAACCCGCCTTCCGCGACTACGTGCGTAAATTGCGGCGCCCGCTTCGACGACCCCGTCGAGCCGGACGCAGTTTCGGAGATTCCGGCTGCAAACCCTGTTGTGAATCCCGCCTTAAACCCCGTCTTGAACCCGGGTGTTTCCGTATCTGTCGCTGCGCCTCCGATGCCCAAATCAGCCCGCCCCACCTTGCCGGGCCAAGCAGCCCGCGGCGGAGTTCCAACTTTGTTGTTAACGATTCTTTCGTTCCTTGCGATTGTCGGCATAGGCTTCGGGATTTACTACGGAATTACCTGGTGGAACGGGCGTAAGCAAGCTACGTCGACGGGCCTTGACCCGGCCGCGAACGTCGCGCGTACGAAGGTCACGAACCCGATTCAGAAGTATGTCGAGGTCGTTGGTATCCGCCTCACCGAAGGTCCGAAGAAGAAGCCGGAGGCGCGATTTGTGGTTGTCAATCACTCTCAGAATTCGTTCGACAATCTTTCGGCAACAGTCACGGTGTACGCCAGCACGCAGCGCTCGGATGAGGATTCGGCGGGCACTTTCCGCTTCAAGCTTGAATCGCTCGGCCCGTATGAATCACGTGACATGAGTGTGCCGTTCGACACAAAGCTAAAACCGTATGAGTTTCCCGACTGGCAGAATGTGAATCCGGATGTTGAGATTACCTCGCCCTAGCGCGTAACTTACTCTAGTGACTGCTAAACGCGTCAAACTCCGTCATGGGCAGGTCCGCCCGAAAACCGCTGCTGCCCGCAAGGCGCGCTTCGAAGAGATATACCAAGTCCTCGACCGCACCTATCCGAACGCGACCTGCGCGCTTACTCATCGAGATCCTTGGGAGCTGCTAGTTGCGACGATTTTATCCGCACAATGCACAGATAAGCGCGTCAACGAAGTTACTCCGGGCCTTTTCGCGAAGTATCCAACGCCGAAGGACTTCGCCGCCGTGCGTCCCGAAGTACTCGCCGAAGATATTCGCTCCACGGGCTTCTTCAACAACAAATCTAAGTCCATTGTCGGCGCGGCGACGAAGGTAGTCGAAGAGTTTGGCGGTGTTGTTCCGCGCACTATGGACGAACTGCTCACCATCCCAGGGGCCGCCCGGAAGACAGCTAACGTCGTGCTTGGTACGGCTTATGGCGTGGCGACCGGAGTCGTTGTCGATACTCATGTGCAGCGCATCTCGAAACGTCTTGACTTCACCCGCGAAACGGAACCCGTTAAGATCGAGCAGGATCTGATGCGCATCGTTCCCCAGTCGCGCTGGATCCTGTTTTCACACCAGATTATCTTGCATGGAAGGGCTCTCTGCATCGCTAGGAACCCCCGCTGTGCCGAATGCCCGCTTGAGAAGCTCTGTTACTCCGCCGATAAGACTGTTTGATGCTGTTTCTCGGAATCGATGGCGGACAGAGTAGCACGACTGCACTAATCGCAGATGAAGAGGGTCGAGTGCTCGGATGGGGAACTGCAGGTCCCTGTAATCATGTTAGTGGACCCGAAGCGACGCGCCGTTTCATAAACGCGATCTCGACAAGCATCGCTGAGGCTTGTTCGCGCGCGTCGCTCAATCCCGAGTTAGTCGAATTCGAGTCCGTCTGCTGTGGGATGAGTGGGGGAACCGCGGATAAGAGCAGCCTACTTCGCGGCATCATTCGATGTTCTCTCTTGACCGTCGTCGACGACAGTGTGATCGCTCTCGCAGGTGCAACTGCCGGCGGAAGCGGCATCGTCGTGATCGCGGGTACCGGGTCGATTGCTCTCGGACGCAGCGGTGCGCAACCGATGGTTCGGGCCGGCGGCTGGGGCTACATCTTCGGTGACGAAGGAAGCGCTTTCGATATCGTCCGGCAGGCAATCCGGGCGGCGCTGCGTTTCGAAGAAGGCTGGGGCCCGCCGACTTCGCTCCATCGCATGCTACGAAGTGAAACCGGCTGTTCCACGGCCAACGACTTACTTCATATGTTCTACTCGCCTAAGTGGCCGCGTTCTCGAATCGCCACTCTAGCTCCGCTTGTGGATGCGGAAGGTGCCGGCGGCGACCCGCTCGCCCGGGCGATTATGGAGCAAGCAGCCCAGATTCTGGCTGCAAACGCAGCGTCGGTTCGGGCACGACTAAGTGGGGATCAAGTCGTATTGTCCGTGTCGCCGGTCGGCGGTGTTTTCCGAAGCGAAACGCTGCATGCGCGATTTCGTCTGCTTGTAGAACTGACGGACGGCTGTTCGTATCGACCGCCGTTTTTCGGTCCGGCCGCCGGAGCGCTGCTGGAGGCTTTCCGCGCGGTGAATCGAGACGTGGTCGTTAGTGGAATGCCCGAGACCAAATGACCTTGCTAAGCTCAAGAGTCGGCCATGGGAAAACTGTCAATCCAGGATCTTGATCTTCAAGGCAAGCGCCTTTTCATCCGCGTCGATTTCAATGTGCCTTTAGCGAACGGCGGGCAGGAAATCACGAGCGATAAGCGCATCAAAGCGTCTGTACCTACCATTGAATACGCGCTGGAACACGGAGCGGGGCTGGTTCTTGCTTCTCACCTGGGCCGTCCGAAAGGGAAAGTCAATCCGGAGATGAGCCTGAAGCCATGCGCCGCCCGGCTCTCGGAAATACTCAAGCGTCCGGTCGCCATGGCGCCCGATTGTGTGGGTCCCTCGGTAACTGCGATGCTGCCGAAACCCGGCGAAATTCTGCTCCTTGAGAACCTTCGCTTTCATCCCGAAGAAGAAGCCAACGATCCGGGATTCTCAAAAGAACTCGCGTCCTTGTGTGACCTATACGTGAACGATGCTTTCGGAACGGCACATCGCGCGCACGCCTCTACAGTAGGAATGATCGCGTTTGTTCCTCAGGCGGCTGCCGGCCTCTTAATGGAGAAAGAACTGAAGTATCTGTCCATGGTCACCCAAAACCCGCAGCGTCCCGCGGTTGCGATTCTCGGCGGGGCGAAGGTTTCCGACAAAATGGACGTGATCGAAAATCTAATCCGTATCGTCGACCGCCTGATGATCGGCGGCGCGATGGCTTATACCTTTATCAAGTCAAAAGGCGAACCTATCGGTAAGTCGCTAGTGGAAGATGACAAGCTTGATCTCGCCCGGCAGTTGATGAAGGACCACGGTGACAAGATATTGCTTCCCGTCGATCACGTGGTCGCGGCGGAGTTAAAGGAAGGCGCCGCAAACGAGGTCGTCGAAACGATTCCCGCCGACCAGATGGGTCTTGATATCGGGCCCGCCACGATCGACTTGTACTCGCATGAGATCGCGAAAGCCAAAACGATCATCTGGAATGGTCCGATGGGTGTGTTCGAAAAGCCTCCGTTCGACAAAGGAACTGTTGCGCTCGCCAAAGCTGTAGCGGCCTCGGGTGCGATCTCGGTTGTGGGCGGCGGCGATTCCGAGAAGGCGATCAAGAGCGCGGGGGTGTCAGACAAGATTTCGCATGTGTCTACCGGGGGCGGCGCTTCGCTTGAGTTCCTCGCCGGGATTGAACTGCCGGGAGTAGCGGCGCTGACCGATAAGTAGAGGTTAGCTGATTAGAACCAGACTTTGCTGCTGCTCGCCGGTTACCCGCGGAGTAGTTGCATCGATGAACATGTTGATTTCAGACCGCACACCGAAGTTGTCCAGGTAGATACCCGGTTCGATTGAGAAGCAAGACCACGGCAGCACGCGGCGTATGTCATGGGTCTCTAAGTTGTCCATGTTCGCCCCGCTCCCATGTATGTCCATGCCGATCGAATGACCTGTCCGGTGAACGAACTCATCTCCATACCCTGCATTTCGAATGAGTGTTCGCGCCGCATCGTCAACCTGAAATCCGTATAGCTTCTCGCCGTTCTCAAATGCTGTCTTGACGCGATCGACCGCCGCATTCCTGGCGTCACGGACAATCCCGAACACCTTAGTCATCTCAGATAGAGGATTATCACCACAGAACGCGGTCCACGTGACGTCATAGAAGATTGCTCCTCGCCGCTGAAACTTCGCCCAGAGATCAAGAAGCACGAAATCGCCCATCGCTATCGGCGTGCTTGCGGTCGGCGACGGCTCATAGTGCGGATCGCCGGCGTGCTCGTTAACGCCAACGATCGGTCCGTGTTCTGTAAGTAATCCCTCCCGTTCGAAAGCCTCGAGAACGAACGCTGCCACATCCCACTCGGTGACCGATCGGTTCGCACGCAACGCGTGACCGATGAACTGGAAAGCACTGCGCCGCACTTGATCCACTAACACCCCGGCCTCCAGATGCGAATCAAGCGCTGCCGAATCTAGCCGGGCCTCGAAGTGTTGGATAAGTTCGGCGGAACTCACCACCTCGACCCCGGTCGACCGGACAAGCTCGAGCGTGCCGCCATCAACGTTAGAGACGTAGGGAATCGCGCAATTAGGGGAGTACTGCATGGCGACGCGTTTCGATCCAGCCAGCAATTCAGAGAGCGCACTAGTCTGCTCTTCCCAGCTGGAGTACACATGCTTGGCTCCTTGGAGCGTGTCTAAGTTCCGGCTTTCAATGCGGTGAACGAGCTTGCGAGGTTCACCCTTTGCAGGAACGAAGTAATACCATCGCCGGGAGGCGTGAAGGTTTGGATCCAGACCGAGTACGCGATAGGCAAGCGGGTCGCGATGAT
The DNA here is from genome assembly GCF_903970205.1 of Nevskia soli. Lineage (GTDB taxonomy): Bacteria > Acidobacteriota > Terriglobia > Bryobacterales > Bryobacteraceae > Bog-113. The sequence goes on from NZ_CAJCHS010000017.1 coordinate 4,708, forward strand.
GATGGTCGAAGAACAACCACCCATCCAACTCCTGATCGATCAATTGGTCTTGAATACTCGTCACGTTCATGTGCTCTCCGCTCCGGACGCATCACCCGGACTTTTTCCAGCTTACATCCGCCCGCAAGTCCACGATCCCCGCTGTCTGCCGGCTCCCTACAACATCGAACACGATCGCGTCATCCAACCAATCGTTACTGCTACCATCCTCGTTTTGGGTGGCTACGGTAATCGCGTACTGTTGCGGTGTAAGCCAACACTCAAATCGGAATTTGACGTCCAATAAATCCCCTTGCGCGAACATACCAAGGTCTACTTCCTCGATTCGAGTATTGGTGCCGTATATATCGATTCCAATGCGATTGCGCACGAGAATGCCTACTGTCGGCGAAGACTGCGCCCGATGAAACCGGCACGTGATTTGTATCTGGAGGCAGTCGCCGGTTGATATCGTGTTTATTGGGACACCCGCCGAGTTGATCAGCTTCGCTTCTATAATCTCGCTGGAGAGATCGCCGTGCCGATGGGTCGCTTGTAAGTTGCCTGATCGGTCGACCCTCTGATGTCCAGCCGACGATTCCAATACGCTAGCGATGTATCGGTCAATCACTGTCTTAGGCTCGCCCTGCGCTTGCAACTCTCCATGCAGAAGGAATAGAGCGCGATCCGCAAGCTGCTTTACAAGCCCCATGTCATGGGAAACGAATAGCACGCTGACGCGCTGGTCGCGTAATTCACGGAACTTATGAATGCAGCGGTTGGCAAACGCGGCGTCTCCGACGGCCAAAGCTTCATCGACGATGAGTAGTTCCGGCTCAACGTGAATCGCTGTAGAAAAAGCGAGCCGGACATACATGCCGCTCGAGTACTCTTTGACGGGGCGGTCGATAAACTCGCCAATTCCGGCAAACTCTTCGATTTTCGGCAATGCGCGCTGCATCGCCAGCCGGGATAAGCCCAAAAGTTCGCCGTTAATCAGCACATTTTCGCGACCGGTGAAATCGGGGTTAAATCCCGCGCCTAGTTCCAGAAGAGCCGCGACGCGCCCTCGCACAAGGACAGACCCGCCGGTCGGTCGTAAGATGCCGCTGACTACCTGGAGCAGCGTACTCTTCCCGCATCCATTCGGTCCGACCAGCGCAACGAACTCTCCCCGTTCTTGCGAGAAAGAGACGTTCTTCAGCGCCCAAAAATCAGTGTGAAGCTTGGCGCGCCCGAAGCGCAGCATCTCCACGATTCGGTCCGACGGCCTTCGATATAGGCGATAGACTCTTGAGACATTCTGAACGAGCAACACAAGTTAGCTGTTCTTACGATAGCTTACCCTTGCGCGGTCAGGCCATCGAAGAACCACTCTGGATGTTCGGATAGAAGTCCGTCGGGTAACCGATAAGACAAAACTGGTCAAGCGCAAACAGCACAACGCTCTCAACGCCCGCGCCCACCGCCAGACCCGCCTCTTTCTCCCACGGAGTCGTATAATCGCCGATCCCCACCAAGTGAGCAGTCTGATCCGCCGGAAATGAGAGCGCGAGCGGAACTCCGATTGAATTCAGCGCCTGATCCAAATTCCGGTTTCCAGTAAAAGTGAAATTCTCCGTCTTGAAGCAATTGAGTGTTTGAGCCGTCCACGCGAAGACGGGCAGATTTATAACTTGCGTGAGTGCATAATCATTAACATCCGGCGGATAGAGTACTTCAAACTGTGCGTTTCCGACGCTTTGGCGCACATACGCCATGATGGACGAAGTAAACTGCCCAATCAGGCTGGGGAGTAGCACGGCCGCTTGCGGCACAGTTGTCGGATCGACTGTATTCGTGGCGATGAGCGGTAACGCGGTTCCGTATGCAGATTGATACTGTTGTTGAGTGTAAGCGTCGTAAAACGGCATGCTTGGCTCAGACGGCGGAGATGTTAGTTCCTCCCCGGGGAAGTACCACCATTGCACCTCGCCAAATTGAAGGTACGGAGTTTGTCCTCCGGCCGCCATGGTCTGCGCCATACAAAGGTGGACGCTTTGCCAAAAGCTGAGACTAGCTGTCGAGAAGTTCGTTTGAATAGCCGGCGTATTTACGACACAAGGTCGGCCGTTGGAATACCGCTGGGCCACGCCGACTTGAGTTGAAGGATCAGCGAACTGAAGTTCCGTACTGAAAGCGGTCGTTGCCTGAATCCCATAGCCTGTAAGCGCTTCGAAGAATGCCTGCGACCAATCGCGCGCCGCCCGGTTCAAAGGGGGACTTGCGGACAGGTCGGTTCGCCACCCCACATTCGCAGCAACATCCTGAAAGGCAACGCCGCCGGGCGTTCCATCAACACCGCCCGCCAAGCTAGGGCCGCTTGCGGTCGCAGTAAAGGTGCTCAGATCGTTCGGGTCCTCGAGCACCTTTACCGCTAGAGTGGTCGCATTGCCGGCGGTTCCCATCAGACGCGAGGTAATCGTCAGCACATTCTCGCCAGCCCCCGCCCACACCCCCGTTGAGCCATTATTGATTTGAAGCGCTAGGGCGATTGGCACGGTTACGGTGTCATCCCCCTGAAGGTGCAAGTGCGTAAAGTCCGTGTCGTCGATGTTTACGATCGTCTGGGCGCTTAGCGCTGAGATTCCACCGAACGTGATCGTTGCGGTTGCATAAACCTGGCCCAGGCGCGTTAGTTCAAAGAACCAAAGCGCGCCTTGATAATGATTGGCACGACCTTGAAAACCCAACTTAGAAATCAACCAGGCGGTACGTTCGGGCGCCAGCGCCAGCGAGTGTTCCGTATCCCAATCAGTTGCCAATGTGACATTCGCAATTGCAGGCTGATCGGGCAGGTCGTTTGTTGGGTAAGCGATCTCGAGAAAATCGAAATAAAAGTAGTAGCCATTAGCCCCGGTGTACAAAACGTCGATGGTGTGGTTTCCGGCGGCCAGGTTTCCCAGACTTACTCGAACGAGCTCATCATCCGAGAGGTAACAGTTGAAGCTCGACGGCGCTCCCCCGTCAATCGTAATCTGAACAGTACCGCATCCGGGGGCTTGTCGTGTACCAAGATATAGAGAGTGCGCAGCCGGCTCGGTATACATGCAGGAAAGCGAAGAACCCGTCGCAGTCGTGTACGCGATTGAGCCGCCGGAGAAGTTCCCTTTGTTGGCCGAGGATGGCGACCACGTGCCCGCGTAGGCCACAGTTGTAGAATCGTCTTCGATCCGCCTAGATCCCGGCCCGGCGACACTATAAGCCCGATTATTGCCCGCGACGGACCAGTTTGTCACTGAGACTTCGAATTCACTTCGCTGATAGGACGCCGTTTGGATTGCAGCGGAATAAGTCCAGCGCATTTTGCGAACGTTAGTCGCGCTAAATGTCTCGTTGGTCAGGATATCAGTCAGCGACGCGAACGGAATCGTTACTTGCCACGTTGCGGGTGATGTGCCGCCGCTGAACGTCTGTGAAACGGGCTGCCATACCTCCGTCTGGCTGCCAGATACCGTTCCATAAACCCCAATCGCGTTCGCGTTGATCCCCTCGGTCGCGTCGAGGCGCGTCAAAAGGATCGTGCTGCCTGTCGCGCTCGCACTGACAGTTGTGGAAATCGAGTTTATAATTGAAGCCAGCTGGATTATGGCTGAGCCATTCGTGTCACCATCCGCGATTGTGTAGTTATAGTGTTCCGACGCATCCCATTCAAGCTCTATAAGATCTCCCGCGGTAGCGGCGCCCGTTAGTGAGAAAAGCGCTGAGGCGGCCCCATATTGCCCGGCAGCCGGACTGGCGTAGTCGGCCAGGCGGACCTCTCGAAAAACGTCGCCGTCCGGTCCGTCGAGCCAGAACCTAAGATACGGCCACGCGACCGTGGGGTACAAATTGGAGTCAAGCGAAATACAATTCGAGCGGCTTTCCTGATAAGTAAGCGTGAGTTCGCTCAGGTCACCGTCCGGAAGGTTTCGAAACAGCGGATGTTCAAACGTATTATCTCGATTCCATTCGATTACGGCCCAATCAAATTGCTGCCGCCAGGTGCCTGACACGGTAAACCCGGTTTCGCTCGTGCTGCTGAGCGCGGCGATCGCCGACGGCATGAAGAAATAACATTGTAAGTCGCGGTTTGGTTGAAGCTTCTGAATCGTTTCCGCCATAACTCATACGATGAGGGTAACTGTAAGATCGCTACCCGGAACAGATAGACCAACGCTCGCGATATCGATACTCAACTGCTGTTGAGGAAGCATCGCGGAAAGGTTGGCGCCGCTCATCGGTGCGCCCGAATTCATGGCTCCGTCCGCGATCGTGAGGCTGCAGAAAGGGCTACCGTTGAGATTTAAGTTAATTATTATCGACGCGCCGACCGCGGCCTGCTTTACGACAGCATACAGACTTCCCACAACCTTTGGTGCGTCGATGATAATGTCGGGAGCGGCTCCGGTCTGAACAGATAAAAAACCGCCGATCTGGAATGATAGCTGGCCACCCGAAAGTGTGCGGTAACCGCCGAAATTCACGAAATTGAGGCTGTTCGTCGGGCTATTACCTTGTGAGTTTCTAATCGTACACTCCGTACTCATAATCCGTACGTTCGGCATGCTATACGGGTAACCCCAGTCACCGCTGGCAGCTGTTCCGAAGAAGTCTTTCACAAAAGGCACGACACAGACCTGTTGAAGTAACGCGAACACATCCGCGCCTGATAGATGAGCGGCGGGTATTGTGCCGTGGGCGCCCCGAGTCACCGTGAGAGAAATCCCTGTTGCGTCCAGCGCGGAGACGGCGAGGATCTCTAGATCGATAAGAATGTAGAATACCGGGGTCTCCGTGAGCGCCGTCGAAACAGTCAGTGTTGTATCTGACGGTCCGATACCGGCGGTCAAGGTTCCCGCTGGTTGTAGGTTTAACTCATCCAGATAATGAATCGCGTACGTGCCGGCGGTTGCCGTTGACGTGTTCGTCAAATCCAGAAACGACACTGGGCCGAACAGGATAGTGCCGCCTACGTTGTTCGGGATTGTCACACCGAATGTGGGAATTGCCGGAGGAGCCGAGTCCACGGCATCGATGGGAGCCCCGCCGATCCGATATCGCGTCAGAGGGGAAATCCCATAGGGCGCCTCAAAGCCATTACTATTCGCGGCGCGACCGGAGATTTCGATTATGTTCAAGGCCTGGTTAGGAATCGTAAACTGGGCCGGACTCGTCTGCGTGGTCGCTCCAAACTGATAAGTGCCTTGCGCGATTACAAACAGACTCGTCGAGTCGGGTTGGATGACCCACGGGCTTGCGAGGGTAAGCGTATTCGTGGTGTTTGTCGAAATTTCCAATTCCTGTGCAATGCCGGCCCCCCCCGTGATTCGGACCACCATCCCGTCGTAGGTGCCAGGTATTAGTTCGAGGTCGCTTGAGCCGATCGTATTCGAGCCGAAGATCGTAACTGGTGTCTCCGGCTGCAGTTCCATGCGCCAGTAAAAGTCCGCGTGGTCGTAGTTAGGATCGGGCGGTAGAACCGGCGTCACGGGCAGACCTAGATCCACGAACACCTGTGTCAACGGCTGATGTGATGCGATCTGAAACAGGTTGCTTGGATTCGGTCCGCGGTACACGTTAAACGTCAATGCATTCGAAGGAAAGCTGAGGCCGGTCAGACTAATCGTGTTCGTGCTTGAACCCGTATTTACCGCGGCCTGTACCGTGAAAGAAAGCGGACTCTCGGCGCCGCTCGCGCCCACGCTTGTGACCGCATAGTACAAGGTTTGGCCGCTGGTGATCGATCCACCTGAGCTTTGGATGCCTGCTACCAAAGATAATAAGGGGATGTCTGGAGCTCCCTGCGTGCTTGCGCCCGGAGCCGCGAAAGCGATGCTAGCCGTTACCGTCGCGGTGCCGTCGGGCGCCTGGCTCCATGATTCAGATACTCCGAACTGCAAGGTTCCGCTGCTGTCCAAGACGACCCCGGCGAGCGGTCGCGGTAAGTTGACTCCCGTGTTGCCTTGACGTCGGCTAGCGTCCGCGGGTGTTTGACCGTTCGTATCGTCGTACCACGCGTCCATATGAAGCTGGGCCGTGACGACCGCCGTCCGGTAATTAGGCCCGGGTTGGATCCCGGTTACCCTAAAAGTTGTGCGCGAGAAGCCTTCTTTGTTATACGTGAATGTGATAATGTCGCCGGGAGTCAGGCCAAGAGCCTTGGCGCTCGTCGTGAACTCAATGATGCTATTGCCCTGCACGCTCTTCGATAAGAAGAAGGTCAGGATTCGCGCCGCTTGATCGTAGTGCGGAAGACCGAGTACCGGTGTCGTGCTTGTGATCTCCTGTCCCATTGCTGCGACGTCGTCCACATCTACTACCGAAAGGCTGTCCTGCTGATAGTCGTTGAAGGCATCCTGAAACTCCGCGCTGAACCGGTTCGGAGTATCGGCTGAAGATCGGGCCTTCAGGCTCACGCTTGACGCGCCCTGGCTGGTCCGCGCAATTCCGGTAGTGCCATTGGTTCCGTCTCCGAACTCGTACGCGGCCCAACCGCCATCAACAGTAGAGACGGCGTTGCTGTTTGCCGGAAGAGCTGGTTGCTGAAGCGCAACGGTGTTTTCAACGATCAGTTGGAGCAGACCGTTAGATCCGTAACGCAACAAAAGCCGCGAACCGTTGCGGATGCCTCGAATTACGTCGGAAGCGGCGCGCCGGCTCTTAATAACTAAGTTGCACTGAAACCGCGGCGTCATCACCGGATTTCCAAAGAGGTCAGTCGTCTGGATCTGCTCAGCGCAGTAGCTAGCCGTGGCGGCGAACGTGCTCATATCGAGCTCCGCAAAAGCCCAACCAATGCGCTGTAACACGTCGAGGATGACCCACGCGGGGTTATTGGAGAACGTCTGACCTAGGCTATTGGAATTGGCGTCATACTGTTGAGTCAACAATCCATCTATGAGCACCGCGATTGAGGGCAGATCCGAACCGTCGTTGATGCTGTTCGGGACAACAACGGCGAGATAAGCCATGCTGCCGTAAGGGTCGCCCAACGGATTTCCCTGCGCGTCAGTAAAGTCAAGGTTAAATGCGCCGGACCGAGTTCCGCTGCTGACGAGCGTATACCATCCTGTCCCTGTCATATTCTGGCCGGAAACAGCTGCTGGTATCTCAATGCTATTAACGAGGACCATCTGAATATCCTCGATAGGTCCCATTCCAAGCAGAAGTTCGAAGTGAGTTAGATTTCCGTCGTTTCTAGAGAAGACGATACTCGGGTGAAACCAAGCAGTCCCATAAACTAGAGGGACGAAATCGTTGTAGCGCGCCTCGTTGTCGTCGACCGGCGAGAGGTGGGACCCCTTTTCTCCCGCGCTGCGTACGACGATCGTCGGGGGTACAAATTCGATGCCTCCGAACCGCGCTGTCGTGCGATTGGAAGTATCGATATTGAACATCCCTCTTAGGGTACAGTCGCTACGGGTATAGGCACAAGCTGTGTAGGGCTGCTGCGACGCCCCCGCGACTTCGAAATTGCCGCATCCGCCGTCGACATCGGGAGAGTAGCCACACCGGTAATAGCGTGAGTACTGTCCGGCTGTTCCGCCCGAGGCAGCCTGCTGGCGCGAGGGTAGATCAGCCGGGAACGTCCAGGGACAACGTTTCTGGATTCTTGTGTCCGGCAGCACGACGCGCTGCAGAGACAACCGATTACTCGCGCTCACCCGGAACGTCTGCTCGGTGATAAGGTCCGGCGAATCGAGAATTCCTTTGAACAGTACTTGCACGTTGCTTGAAGGTGCACTATTCGCGAAGCTGTAGAACACGATCGAAACCGTGACTTGGCCGCCTTTCACCCCAATATTCTGATTGATTTCCGATATATAGGAATCGGCATTGGCTAGCTCAATCGTAATCTTAGGAAGCGTATCGATGCCCAGGTCGGAGCCGATCTGCATCTGAAACACATTCTGTTTCAAAACTCTGGGTTGATAGAGCGTGCCATTGATCAGAACGGCGTGAGTGCTCCAACTCTCGGTCAAAACGTCCGTGCCGTCGGAGAACGTGCAGTCGAATAACAAGAGGGGAGTATCCGCAATGAGCTGTTCTTTGGCTGTGTATAGGGTCGGGGTCACGTCACGAGCTCGCTGGGGAAAGGATGTTAACGCGCAGGTTGTTCTGTGACGGGCCGGTCGACACAACGGTAACCTGATTCATATCGAAGCGCGCAGACGGATACGTCGCGTTTGCCGACGTCGTTGGGAGATATGTTCCGGGATGAGGTTGGGCATCCACCTGTAACCCAAAAACGTCTACGGTGGATTCTGCTGGAACCTCCAGAGAAAACTCACCCAACGTGCTTTGGCTGCTTGCAAACGTGCTACTTATGTAGAATCGAGTCCACGCTAAGGAGGGGGAAACCGATTGCGACGCCGTGTTGTTACCGTCGCTGCGGGAAAGCATGACTGTGCAAGGACCGCTGCTAGACCGTAGATACACGCTAAAGGCGCAAGTGTATTGACCGGGTATTGAAACCGACTGGGTCACCGGCAAGGAGGTCTGGGACGAATTAACCACCTGAATGGCAGCTGCGCCTCCCATGGGGTCCGCGATCCCTGCCGTTATCTGGAGTAGGCTACTGAATACCCAGCAAGATTGAGTCAGGTCTCCGTTGAAGAGGAGCAAGTTCGCGCTCGGGTCTACAAACAGGAACGGTTGAAGCGAGCCCTCGCACGACTCGAAAAACGAAGTGATCGTGTCGGCCTCCGCATCGGTGATGCTTTCGTAATCCAATATCCATCGAACCTGCGGAGCGTAGATGTCGTATAAAGATATGACGGAACCGTCTTGGGCGATATTCTGGATGGTCCGCTCCAACCGTTCCTTGATTAGTGGATACTGGGCCAGCGTTCCCGTTGCGAGCTGTGGGTAAAAGAGCATACTAGGTCCTGTTCTCCCGAATTGTCACGGTTGTCTTGCCGGAGAGAACCCCGACGGAAGTCTCATCCAGTTCATCGCTCACGATGGAACAATTTGGATAGACTTGTGCGCTCCAGGGATCGGTAAACGCGAACGTGCCTGCCGCTCCTTGATTTTTCAGAAAGAACTCCTCTATGGTGTTCATTTCCTGCTCACTTAATTGGCTCAGTGCGATTATCCATTGGTGTAGAACTCCTGGGGAGTTCCTGAAACGCTGTTCCGACCCGTCAAAAAAGCGAACGACATCCGCCCGAAAGGAAACAATGTACCGAGCGGGGTATTGAGCTACCGCTCCAGTGGCGAGAATGGGGAATTGTGCCATAAGTGTTACAGTTCGTTCATACCAAGGTCACCGGACAATCCGGCGTTGCTCGTTAGTTCGCTGAATCTCGGATGCATCCCGCCGTTCCTCCTCTTCCAGTTCTTTTGCCAATACAACGAATGCATCTGTTTCGCGACCATCCCGTTCACCAGCGTAACTTCCACCATGCCGCTTCCAGACCGCATAGCTCTCCAAATATCCCAGGCTGCTCGCGCTCACATATGACTTAGGACACTCAAACAGCACCAGGTCCTTGCGGACCCAAACCGGTGTCCTTGCATCGGGATCCAGGGGAATCAGGAAACCGCATCGCCGGGCGCGCTCCATGTGCTTAGCACGACACTCGTCGCAATTCCACGCGGCTCGGCCCCTGCGGTAGAAATGGAATGCGACCCTTAGTTTTTTATTTCTGCTTCCGAAAGCCGGCACACGGCTTTCACCAGAAGCAGCGCTTCGCGAAAGAGTTCTTCCGGACCCCTTTCGGCTAGCGTCCTGGAGGTCGCGGCGACACCGTCGATCTCTAGACCTTCAATCCCCTGCAGACCCCACTCGAGATATAAGTCGTCGATTTCGGCCGAAAGAACCCCTGCGTCAATCTTGTCCTGTTCGGACGTTCCAGCCTGGAAAAACTCGAGTTTAGGCGCGATCGCACGCACTCGCCGCATTAAATCCAGCCGCCTCGCAAACGACATTCGCCGCACTAAGTAGAAGACGTCCGGCTGGATTGACGACCGTATTCTTTCATCGCTCTCGTAAGTCATGCTTTATCCAAATGCAATGGCGATTTCGTCGTCGCCAAGCCCTTGCGCCTGTGAACCTTCGAACTGCCAAAGCAGGCGTGTATCCTTGTCATTGAATTGAGGAACCTCCGGGACGACGCTGCCCATGAAGAAACCCAGTAGCTCACCGGATTGGCTACCTAATTGGAATCCGGCCGAAATCGGTAACCGCTGGCGCGCGGCCTGATAAAGCGCCGTTGTCGCGGTGTCATCCTGACCGTATAGACCCAAATTCATCAACACTTTCCGCAATCCCGGGTTAATCGCTTGCGGGAGCGTAAAGCCGAACTCCTGATTTCGCAAGTCTAACTGGTTGTTTAACATGACGTCTGCGCTCGTCAAAGTTAGAAACTGAGTCGCAACCGTCCCGAGCCAGGCTTGTCCTAGGTGGCCGGCGACGATCGTCGTAGGCGGAGTTCCCAGGGCGGGCTCAATTGGGAAAGCGGATAGTTGTCCCTCGCCCGCCGCGAAAGAACTGGAGTCAAGAACGTCTTGTGAGTAGCCCTTGAACTGAAACTGCTGATAATCCGCGTTGACGGAAAATGAAAGCTGATCAACGGCGCAACCACTCAAGAGTCGTTGCACGGCGGTGACGGGCGTCCAATAATCGAATAAGCTGTAACTGGGAAGCTCGGTCGCCGGCTGATACGTCACGGTTGGACCCACCGCGGCGCCGGTCACCGGGACATTCGTAAAGGGTGAGTTCAAGACTACCGATGTTGTGGTTGTCCCGGTAACGAACCGAATTTCGCCCATATACGTGATGGCCTGGCGCAGAGACAGCCCGTGCGGTGCTTCGAAAGTTATCACCGAAGTCGTCGAGTTCGGCGCGATGGAACCGCCATTGAAGAACATCGGGACGGATCCGAGCGCGCTTTCGAACATAGGACCATAGCCAGGGGAGATGCCGGGCGTAGTCCACGCAGTCATGTACGTAGTGACCTGGAAGTTCGTCTGTTTTCGCAAGTTGGCAGGCGCTCCCAGATAGGTTCGAGTACCCGTTTTGTCTTTACGGATCGACGTCGAAACCTTCTGCTGAACCGTCATCTCCAAAGCAGAGATTCGATTCTGGGCAGTAACAGTTCCCACCTGCCCGTAAGAAGGTTCCAACTGGCAATACCAGCGGTTGTTATTAGATGAAATATAAGCCATGGTTTATCTACCTAGATACTCACGTCGATCCCCAGGGTAATCTTCGCCAGTTGAAGAAAACCCTTGCCGCCTTTCTTGACCGCGACGAAATTAACCTCATAACCGCCGCGATAAAAGAGGCCGTTTCCCCAGTCACCTCTAGCGCCGTCAAAAACCTCGCAGGTTGCGCTGACGTAGTTCTCGAGTGTCGTCTGAATGCCGCCAATTTGGTTCTGGGAGAACCGCACGTCCACTGTTAACTGAGCGCTTCCCGAAAACGTGCGAAACTTTTCCTTCAGCGTATTATTTATCCGGTCGCAGTAGACCGCAAAAACCGGATAAGAGAGCACAAGGCTTTGTTCCATAATCTCGGGGCTCGCCGCGCCGGTCGTGACCGACTGAATCGAAATGGCGGGAACCGCCGCCAGAGCCTGGGCATTTGCGTTGAGCTGAAACGACGAGCCCACCGCGGTGGTAAGGTAAGCCACAGCCGTCGCTTCTACTGTAGTCGCCAATGAAATCACATCAGCCTCGCATAATCCGGCGCGGAAGATCGCGGGTTACGTCTGCACCTTGCCCGGTCCCCGGCGCCTGCCCGGTAGTTGTCCCTGGCAAAAGGAACTGAAAGCTCGCGCCCAGCGTGAGCGGAGACGTATTTTGCAGCGTCAAGGCGCTGGGCGCGACGCCGCCGTAAAAATTCCAACCAACCGCATTGGACGGCCACACCGGAGCACTGACAACAATAACGTTCCCGTCCGGGACAGCCTGTTGTACGGTAACTGCGGGTGAGCTTTCCTGGGCTTCAGCATTGACAAACGTGACCGACAAATACCCGATCCCGCCGGCTTGCGAAGCGGGGGCTAGGGTGATCACGGGCGGCCCTGGCATCGGCAAAGGGTCCACCACGATCCCCGCGCCCGTGTCGATAAACCGCGTACAGTACAAATTCGCTAATTGCTCGAACTGCTTCCATTTTCCCTGATAACGGTCACTGAGCTGGTTGAAATAAGCGTCTCGATACACAAGCTCGAGACTCTTAAAGGTATGCCAGAGTTGCAGGGCCGGCGTTACGCTGAGATTGGTCACGTCGAGAGGAGTCTCCCCTAACACTGGATCGTAAATCGATGCCTCGCGTCCGAATATGACCGTTAGGGCGACGCTAACCTCGTTATACGCAAGTTGTAATTTGTTGGTTAGATTGATTCCCTCTACTCCAACCACGTTCAAGAGATAAGAGTCCTGCTGCGCCAGGTCTTCGATCGTCGAGGGCGGCCCATCTGAAAACAATGCCATTCAGATTCTCCACTATTCTTTGACACGTTTTGCGTGGACTTCGGCTTGCGGAACCACCACTACTTGCATCCGTTGCGCGGAAGCAATCGCTTCGGCGTCCCGCCGCGCCTCTTTTTGCTGTCGATAAAACGCGTTCGTTTCTTCCGGTGAGGCTACGCGAGACCGTCCTTCTATGATTAACCGCGCCGCCACACCTCGCGCCGTTTCCACCATCCGGCCGCACCTACCGCCTTCCGGAGTGTCAAGGCTATACAAAACGACAAAAGGCGTGGCGATCTGACTCTCGGTTTCCCGAACTTTCCTGTAATAGACTTTGAGGTCCATTGAAATCTCCCTAGAAAAGGCAGCTGTGTGAGCTGCCTTTGATAACGAACGCCTAACTAACTGTTCACCTGAACACCGAACTGATTGCGCAATACAGCACATCCATAGAGCACATCGACGGTGAACTGTTGAGATAGCGTATTTGGCTGATAGCTCATGGTTACTCGCATGCCGAAATTGCCCAGTTCCGCGTACTCGGCGATAGCTCCGGTTCCCGGCAAGGGTTGCGGCAAACGCCGGATAACCAGACCGAGCGCGCTCCTGGTAAACGCCAGGTTATGAGTATTCAAAGGTGAACTCCCCGTCTTCTCGACATATTGTGAACGGAAAACAAAGAAGTCTTTGATCTTCCCGAAGGTACCTTCGATGATGGCGCGGAGACCGGCCTCCCCAGCGGTCTGGAACTCACTGAAGCGCGAGATCTGACGCATGGCCGAATACGTATTTGAATCGACCACCAGATACTTCGGCTCGCTCGGCGGCACCTTCGCCGAGAAGAGCGCGGTTTCCGCCGAATCGATTGTCGCTTCAGTAATCGCCGTACCTGCAACTCCCACCGGCGCATTAAAAGTAAACCCGGCGTAAGTGTTCAATAGGTCGGTTTCAATACGTTCCGCGATCGCGATCACCGCGGGTTCCATGTAGACCTTTAGAAGGTCCGGCACGGCCAACACTCGAGTCACGTCGGGAATCTGAAACGTGGCTTCTACATGCGTGTTCAGTATTACCTGGGCGTTTCCCAGATTTGGATTCTGCGGCTGTACGCTGCCACCTTCGGCGAGGTTATTCGCGACCAGCACCGGCGGGATCGGCACGTTCACCGTATCGCCTGCATGAGCCAGTACCGGCTCATAATCCCGATTAACCAGGTTACCCATTACGAGGTTTCCGACCAGAGCGGGCAACGCATCGGCCGCCACAAGTTTTACGATCGCATTTGCTACGTTTGCTGAGGTAATTGCTCCCATATCTCTCCTTGTTCTTTCCCGAGCCGCCAGCTATTAGGCCTGTGCTCGTCCAATCCGCCCGTTATTACCGGTATACCGGCCCGCAGCTAAGTGTGAAGTGTTTCCCTACTTATCCTGTGATGTGACCCGAAGGATCTCTTGCCGGACTCGCTCCCGGTCTTCCGGGCTCATCGTAGGCGAGATCATGTTCAACGTGATCGCGGCTTGCGGTTGCGACGTGCGGGAACCGCCCGACAACCCCGTGCCACCGGGGATTCTCGCGGGCAGGAATTCCGGATTGTCGTGAACAAAACCGGCCAGATACTCGCGCACACCAACCTCTCCGCTGTCCGTCTTGGCGACAAGCCGGCCGTCTTCCGTTCGAAAGATCTCGTCCTGGACAGCCTTGTAAGCGACATCGAGCTTCGTGACGCCCAACGCCTGTAGCTCATTCCTGATCTTTGAGCTTCGCTCTGCCTGGTCGGCCACCTCACGATTTTTCCGATTCTCTTCGGCCATTACATTGAGGCGCTTCTCCAAAGCTTCGCGGCGTCGGCGTTCCTCCACGAGTTCCGCCTTAAGTACCGGCTCTCGCTTGCTGGTATCCTGCCGCACATACTCAGCGATCGCCCGTTGTACTAACCCCTGGATGTCAAGATCTTTGTTCTGTTCTTTTGGCTCATCCATTCTTTTAGCCCTCCTTGATTTCCGGTTTCTCCATCGTCAACGCCGCATCGATCTCGTCCGCAATCCTCGACTTGATCTCCTGCCTCGAATCGCTGAAGTACTTGAACGCGATTCTCTTGAACAACTGCTCCTTCAGCGTGGCTGAAGGAATCCCAAGCTTCAATAAGTTCTGTGCATCCTGGATTTCACTTGCAAAGTCCTGAATGTCGAATTCGTCCATCCCCGAAATACCCACGGTAAGACCGTCTTGCCGCACCTCTGAGATGGCCGTCAGTACCGCGGACATCGCTTCCTTAACCACGTCGCCATAGGCCCGCAGGATCTCCTCGGTTACCGTGAAGTCCCAAGCCTTACTCAGACCGCTCTGCTGCGTTCCTGATTTCTGACCGGTCATTTGGCTGTTCATGTAGCAGACACGATAAACTTCGTCCTGTAGCCGGACTAAATTGTCAGCCGCGATTTGAAAGACCTTACCCTCGGGTTCCGTCCACCCAAACTTGTCTTGGGGTCCAAGCTGAATAAAGTAGGACTCGCCCGTGATCTGGGCGAATTCGCGATCTGAATATACGACCGGCGTGGCGAACAGTCCCATTGTCAAAGCCCATGCCAGCGCGTTTGACTTATTGAAGTGTTCCAACTGGAGTAAGGAGGCTTTGTTCATTAGCCAGAGCCCCTCGCTTACTCGCATTTCGAACAAGGGTACTCTCTTCTGATCGGCTAGCGCATGTCGACCCGAGGCGGCCAGCAGTGGAGCACTTGGCCGGCCTTGCTCGTCCGCGCCGACATAAAGCTCGAAGTGTTCGCGGTCGTAATACAGCCATCTCGTTTGGCGGTTCCAGTTACCGTCGTGTATGCTAGTTTGGCGAAAGGCTGACGTCCGGAGTACAACCCAGTCAAAAACTCCGTTGTCGTCGTAAGACCAGTTAATGAGGTCCGCCGCGGAGTAGTCAACCAGATAGGCTCGCGACAAACCCTCCGCGTCTTCGTGCGCGCGGCTTACTGCGGGGCCAGAGGATTGGGGGAAGTCGATTGCCGTGTAGGCGCGCCCGAAGACCAGTGCCTCCGTGATCTGACGGCGAAAAAACGCGCTCAGGGTGGTTCGGCCCCGGTCGCAATCGTCAATAAAAACGGAAAAGAAATTCTTTCCGGCTGAATTGTCGCCTTGAAACTGGATAACCGGTTCGCGACGAAATAGCGTTGCGGTATACCAGTCCACAATCGAACCAATATAGTTTTCATAGAATACCCGGCTTAGCCGTTCGAAGTAGATGTCGTTCGGCTCCTTGTGCCTGCGGATCAGATAGTTAGCGGCATTTACTTTGAATTGAGCGCCACCGGCGTAGAGGTCACGGTACATTGCGCGCGTTTGGCTCTGCACCCGGTACTCCGGGTGCTCGCGCGTAATGAAGTGATTTCCCGGATTGTCAGTCGCTATGATCCCGCTCATTCCGTCCCCTATTCCGGTCAACCTAAGACAGCGGATATACCTTTCGGCAAATCTGCCGGCCGCCCGCGCGGCTCTCTCAACCACGACTTTAGAGAACGGTATTCCGAAGTTATCCGAAATGCAGTGTTAAGTTACTAGAAACAAACGCGATCGAGAACGAAACGATATGTCACCGCAAGCGGATGGAGTGCGCGAATGGCGGATTTCGGACCGAAAGCCGTTGAACGGGCGGTAATCGTCGATTCACTAAGTCTTAGAATAAGAGCGGACAGAGTCGATGATTTCGCCGCTTCTGAGAGGAACCCCCGGAGCAGTGCTGGTGCGGGCTGGCGCCATGATCGCGCTCATTGCGATAACGGATTGGCGGGTAGAGCGCGAAATCCCGCTCGGGTTTCTCTATCTGTTCCCCATGCTTCTAGTCGGCTCAACCCTGCCGCGCTGGGCGATCGCAATTGTGGCGATAATCTGCACGGCTTTGACGGAAGCTTTCGACTCATTCCCCTGGCAGCCCATTTCGGCGATTCCCAGGGATATCTTGTATTTCGCGGCGTTCTTCTGTATGGGTCTTTTTGTATTCGAAGTCGGCCGCAGCAGGCGGCTCGCTCAAGACCATCTGAATCGAATCGAAGTTGAAATTCAACGTCGGCGGGAAGCCGAAGAGCAGCTCAAGATCCTAGTCGATAGCAGCCCCGCTGCTATTTTCACTCTTGACCCCGGCGGCATCGTGCTACTGGCTAATGACGCGGCTCATCGTCTGTTCTTGCTCCCGCCCGGCTCTCTATCGGGCACTCCCATCGGACACCACCTACCTGCGCTCGCAACGGTTCCGGCTTGTAGTTCACACGGGCAGGCCTTCCGAACGGTTATGCAGAGCCGCGGCCGCCGATCGGACGGCGACGTCTTTCTCGCCGACATCTGGTTCTCGACTTACTGGACCAGTGCGGGCCCGCGCTTGGCCGCGATGGTCATTGACACTTCAGAAGACTTGCGCTGCCGGGAAGAGTCGAGCCTGCACCAGTTGCTTGCCGGATCGCGCATTCTGGTGGGCGCTGTGTCGCATGAGATCAGGAATATCTGCGGCGCCATCGCGGTTGTGCATCAGAACCTCGCAAGGGATTCATCGATTGCGCAGAGTAAGGATTTCGAAGCTCTCGGAACTTTGATTGTCGCTTTGGAGAAGGTGTCGGCTATGGAACTTCGCCACACCGCCAATCAGGCTAGCGCCGTCGATCTTGAGTCTCTACTGGAGGAACTCAACATTATTATTGAGCCCGATCTTCGGGACCGCATGGTCGAGGTTAGTTGGAATATCGCATCGGATCTGCCTCACGTGTGGGCCGACCGGCATAGTCTGATGCAAGTGTTTCTAAACCTCACCAAAAATAGTGTGCGCGCCATGTCCGGGCAGACACGGCGGTCACTTACGATCTCTGCGTATTCGGAGAAAGATCGGGTCCTGGTGGAAGTTCGCGACACCGGCGGCGGCGTCAACAATCCGGATAGCCTGTTCCGCCCCTTTCAGCCGGGCGCGCAAGCGACGGGCCTTGGTCTCTACCTTTCCCGCGCCTTCATGCGTTCATTCCGAGGTGATCTTCGTTACAAAGCGGTCTCGGGCGGTGCTGCCTTCCTCGTTGACCTTTCCCCGGCTTTTTCACTTACTGACAACTTGACTCAAGATGATGAACAATATTCGCCTCCTGCTGATCGACGACCACGGTCTCTTCCGCGAGAGTCTGAGCCGGCTCCTTCAAGCCGAACCTGATATACAGGTCGAAGGGTGCTGCGAATCTATTGCTGTGGCGATCGAATTCCTGTCGCGACGGCCCGTCGACCTCGTGCTTTTGGATTACGATCTCGGTGACTCGTCCGCGACGGCATTCTTCGACGCGGTTCGAGGTACAGGGTTCAACGCACGCGTCCTCATGGTGACTGCGGGAATGGGCGATGCCGAAACCTTGCGGATCATGGAACTCGGCGCTTCTGGAATCTTCTTGAAACATAGTCCGCCCTCGCAGCTAATTGACGTCATTCATCGCGTCGTCGGCGGAGAAGTGTGGCTGGACGCAAAATCGCTTCGCGCTATGCTTGCCGGTTCGCACGACCGCTCCGCGCATGCCCGTCCGTCCGCTCCAATCACACCGCGCGAGCGCTCCGTGCTGAAGGGTGTTTTCGAAGGCCTCACCAACAAGGAGATCGCGGAAACCATCAGCCTCTCTGAAAGCTCCGTGAAAGCGGCGTTGCAGCAGTTGTTCGACAAGACCGGCGTTCGTACCCGCAGCCAATTGGTGCGGATCGCATTGGAGCGGTATGCTAAAGGCTGGGTCGGCGAGTGATGGACCGGTGGCCGAAAGATATTTGTGGCGTTGTCCTTAAGATACTGCGCTCACGTCGCCCGGCTTGCTATGTTATTAATTGAGGCTTCTGAATCATTGCGAGCCTGGAGAGCTTGACCCGGCGCTTCCCAGATGGTCTTGACATCGTCGTCCGCTGGACTTAGCGGATGCCCCCGTCCCTAATCAATTGAATGAGCGTTCTGCGACTGCTGCATTTTTCGCGGCTCACCCGCCGCGCTATCGTCATCCTGAGTTGCGTCGCATCTTCCGTGTCTCTAGCGCCGGCCCAAAACGCGTCGGCCCAAACGTCTGTGTATACGTGGCAGCAGGTTAAGGCGCGCTTTGAGGCAAACAACCCGACTCTACAAGCCGGTAAGCTAAATGTGGATGAGTCGCGTGCGGAGGAGGTCACCGCGAACCTCCGCCCCAACCCCACATTAGACGTCGCCCTCGATCAGTTCAATTTCTACCCGCTCCGCCCGTTCGCTTATGCCGACCAGATTGTAGGAATCAGCTATCTGCACGAGCGCCAGCACAAACGTGAACTTCGGCGGGAAGCCGCCGAGGACGCAACCGCGGTCGCCGCCTCCCAGCAGGTCGACCTTGAGCGCAACCTGCTCTTTAACCTGCGCAGCGCCTTCGTGCAATTACTTCAGGCCAAAGCCGTCCTCGACAACGCGGTTGAGAATCTCAAATACTATGACAAAGAGTTAGAGGTCCAGCGGATTCGTCTGAAAGACGGCGACATCGCCCCGGTTGATGAAGACCGCCTCGAACTTCAGCGAGTAACCTTCGAGTCGGATTTCGAAAACGCGACGGTGAGCGTTCGAACGGCCAAAATCCAATTGCTGACTCTTCTGAATGACCGCACTCCGATTGAGAAATTCGATATCTCCGGAAACTTCGATTTCACCGAACAGATCCCCGCGCTCGAACCGCTTCGTGCCACCGCGCTCGAAGCGCGGCCGGACCTTCGCGCTGCGGTTCAGTTGATCGATGAGGCTGTCGCCAATCATAAGCTCGCTATTGCGAACGGCAGCGCGGATCCGGTCTTCGGTATCGATGCCGGCCGTAACCCGCCGGAGTTTGCCTACGTTGGGGCCAGCCTTTCCATTCCGTTACGAATCTTCGACAAGAATCAGGGTGAAAAACTTCGTACTCAGATCGACATTGATCATAATCGTAGGCTGGCCGAAGCTTCCCGGGCGCAGGTGTTCTCGGATGTTGATTCAGCCTACGCCACCATCAACAGCACATTGAATCTGCTCCGTCCTTATAAGTCGAACTATCTTCCTCGCGCGGCGAAAGTACGCGATACCGTCTCTTATGCTTACAAGCGCGGAGCCGCCACCCTTCTTGATTTTCTGGACGCTCAGAAAAGTTATCGGGACGTCAACCTGGCTTACTTAAATCTTATCGGCTCTTTTCTGATGTCTGCAACCCAGCTCAACCTCGCCGTGGGCCAAGAGGCCATCCAATGAAACTACAAATCGCCTCTTTCGCAGCTCTAGTCCTCTTCTTGGGTGCATGCGCTTCTCCCAAGAAAGACGACCCTGCCGCCGAAGCGCCTCCGGCTGCCAAGGTCGTGAACGAACAGGACGTCAATGTGATTGCAGTAGAGGATCCGTCGAAGTTCCCGCTTGCCACCGTGGGTAAGATCGATGAGTCCACTACTTTGAACGCAACGGGATCGGTTACTCCCGATGTGTCGCGCCAGGTTCCGGCGATCTCGCTGGCTTCCGGCCGCGTGGTCGAAATTCACGCGCGCATTGGTGACTTTGTTCATAAAGGTCAGCTCCTGATGAAGGTCCAGAGTTCAGATGTCTCCGACGCCTTTTCTGACTATCAGAAAGCCGTCGCAGATGAGCGCTTGGCTCGTGTACAGCTTGACCGCGCGACCGATCTGAAAGAAAAAGGCGCGATTGCTCAGAAGGATCTCGAAGTCGCGCAGAATGCGGAGGAAGACGCCAAGACTACTCTGGCCGCGGCTCTGGACAAACTGCGTGTACTCGGGGCCGATCCTGACCATCCGTCCGCCCTTGTTGACGTTCGCGCCCCGATTACCGGCGTGATTACCGAGCAGAATATCACCAACGCGGGTGGCGTAAAGACCCTGGATAATTCGCCCAATCTATTCACCATCTCCGATCTCGCGGAGGTCTGGATACTCTGCGACGTCTACGAGAATGATCTAAAAGATATTCATATGGGAGAGTTCGCGGACATACACATCGACGCTTACCCCAACCTTATCCTCAAGGGCCGCGTGAGCGATATCGGACCGGTTCTCGACCCGAATATCCGCACGGCCAAAGTTCGTCTTCAGGTCGCGAATCCGGGCGTTTTGCGGATCGGGATGTTCGTCACCGCGACTTTTCACAGTCTGCGCAAGCATGAGCTCGCGGTTGCTCCTACCGCGGCCGTGCTACACCTGCACGATCGCGATTGGGTTTATGTCTCGGATGGCTCCAAGCAGTTCCGGCGGGTGAATGTGGACGCGGGTAAGATACTCGCGGATAACATGCAGGAAATAATGTCCGGCGTGACACCAGGGCAGCAAGTTGTTGCGAATGCGCTGGTCCTGCAGAACACCGTCGAGCAATGAGCCTCCGTCTTAAGCGACGGTCAACTCCTGATCTTTATATTGCAATTGATATAGCGTCCAATAGATGCCCCTATTTGCGAGCAGTTGCTGGTGAGTGCCGCTCTCGCGCAGCTGCCCTTTGTGCATCACCAGGATGCGATCTGCCTTCTGTATCGTACTTAGCCGGTGCGCGATGATGATCGAAGTTCTTCCGGTCACCAGTCTAGCCAGTGCGTCGCGAACCCGAAACTCCGTTTCCGTATCGACGCTCGAAGTCGCCTCATCCAACACCAGATACCGCGGTTGTCTCACCAGCGCTCGTGCAAAGCTGATCAGCTGCTTCTGCCCTGTCGACAACGAGTTCCCACGCTCCGCGAGCGGCTGGTCGAAGTGTTCCGGCAAAGCATCGATCAACTCCATCACATTTACCTGTTGCGCGGCTTCCATCATCCGTTCCATTGCGAGTTCCTCGTTTCCGAGCCGAATGTTCTCGCCGACGGTACCTGTAAATAGATAAGGATCCTGCAGTACGACGCCAAACTGCGAGCGTAACTCGCGCGGATCCAACTCACGGATATCGACGCCACCAATCCGGATCGCGCCGCGAGTTACATCATAGAAGCGCAGGAGCAGACTAATCAACGTGGTTTTTCCCGCTCCCGTATGCCCGACAATTGCTACCGTATCGCCCGCGTCAATGGTGAAGCTTACATCGCACAGCACCCAGTCTTCGTCTTTATAAGCGAACCAGACGTGATCGAATTCGATGCTCTGCGAAGCGGGGATCTCTTTGGGCGAAGTTGGGCGCGAGATAACTATCGGCGTGTCCAGCAGCTTGAAAACCCGTTCAGCCGCGGCCATTGCGGTTTGCAGAATGTTGTATTTCTCGCTTAAGTCCTGGATGGGGCGGAAGAACCGAAGCGCATATTGAAGGAAGGCAACCATAACCCCCAGCGAAATGGCGCCGGCCTTCACCCTGAATCCCCCGTAGGTCAGGATCGATGCGATGGCGAGATAAGCACAAAATTCGACCACCGGATAGAACCACCCGTAAGTCACAATAGCGTCCTTGTAAGCCTCCATGTGTGTCCGATTGATTGCATCGAACTCCTCAGTGCTCCTCTGTTCGCGATTGAATAACTGCAGGACAAGAATGCCGGCTATATGCTCCTGCAGATACGAATTGATTTTAGCGATCGCAACGCGGATACGGCGATAACTCTGTGAGACCGAGTTCCTGAAGCGCATCGTCGCCACAATCACAACCGGCATCACGCCCAGCATAAACAGCGTAAGTCCCGGGCTCATCCGGACCATCGTGGCCGTGATTAGAGTAAGTGTCAATAAGTCCCCGATCAAGGCCACCAAACCCGAGGAGAATAGATCATTCAATACATCGACATCGCTCGTCATCCGCGTAACCAGCCGTCCGACGGGATTGCTGTCGTAGAACGAGATGTCCAGCCGCTGCAGATGACCCATAAGCTGTCGGCGAAGATCGAACATGGCGTGCTGACCGGTCGCCTGCATCAACCAGGTTTGTCCAAACTGTGCGACGAAGCTGAGCGCCAGCACCGTCAGATAGGCGGCTGCTATTTGGCCGATGCCTGTAAACGGCTCTGCCGAAAGCCAGTGTCCGAACGAAGTGGGGCGCCCCGAAGGAGCCAGATACCTATCCACCGCAATCTTCGTCAGCAGGGGACCGCAGACCTGCAGGCTCGAGTACACAAGCAAGCAGGCCAGCGAGCCCGCGATTCGTCCGCTATACGGCCGCATGTAGCCCAGCAGCCGCACCATCAACCGGGTGTCGTAGATCTTTCCCGCGACTTCTTCTTCCATCTAAACCCGTTATAACAGCGTCGCTGGTTAAGACTACATCCGATCATTACGTAAGATGTAGAAATGGCGTCCATCCTTTCCCTTGAACAGGAGACCAACCCGTGGGTTGCTGCTGAAGCGCGATTCGACGAGGCAGCGGAAAAGCTCAATCTCGATGACGGGATGCGAAAGGTGCTAAAAAGCCCCGCGCGCGAAATCACGGTCAACATCCCGGTCGGCCTGGATGATGGCCGCCTTGAGGTCTTCACCGGATACCGCGTCCAGCACTCCATTGCCCGCGGCCCCGGCAAGGGCGGCATCCGCTTTGCGCCCGATGTCACGCTCGATGAAGTGCGCGCTCTGGCCTCCTGGATGACCTGGAAATGTGCCGTCGTGAACATTCCGTTCGGGGGCGCGAAAGGCGGCGTCATCTGCCAGCCCAATCTACTGTCGGACGCGGAACTCGAACGCATCACGCGCCGCTACACCGCCGAAATCGTCGAGTTTCTGGGGCCCGAACAAGACGTTCCCGCGCCCGACGTGAACACTAATGAGCGCACGATGGCATGGATCATGGACACTTACTCCATGCACGTGCGCCGAACCACCACAGCCGTAGTTACCGGGAAGCCGCTAAGTCTCGGCGGTTCCAAAGGTCGCCCCGAAGCTACCGGCCGCGGCTGCATGCTGGTGACGCTTGAAGCTCTGAAGCTTCTCAACCTTCAGCCGGAATCGACTCGCGTCGTCATCCAGGGTTTCGGCAACGTGGGTGGGATGGCGGCGAAACTTATGTCTCGCGCCGGCTTCAAGATCATCGCGATTGTTGAGTACGATGTCGCCGTCGTGAATAAGAACGGCCTCGACATTCCCGCGCTGATGCGGCATCGGCAGGATACCGGCTCGATCCGCGACTTCCCTGAAGCGGAAAACATGGATCGCCACCAGGCCATGTTTCTGGATTGCGAAGTATTAATTCCCGCGGCTACTGAAAACGCGATTCACTCGGGCAACGCGGATCGCCTGCGCTGCCGCATCATCTGTGAAGGCGCCAACGGGCCCACCACTTCTATCGCCGATGAGATCCTGGCGGACCACAAAATCTTCGTTATTCCCGACATCCTCGCCAACGCCGGCGGAGTTACTGTGTCTTACTTCGAATGGGTACAGGATCGTCAAGGCTTCTTCTGGAGCGAGAACATGGTCAATGATCAGCTAAGAGAAATCATGGTCGATAGCTTCGCCTCGGTAATCGATTTCGCCCATAAACATCACGTGAACAATCGCACGGCTGCTTATATGCTCGCCCTTGACCGCGTCGCATCGGCGATTCGCTTACGCGGCATCTATGCGTAACATGATTGTCTCTAGTGTCTGAAGCTTCCACGCCGCTGATGCGGCAGTACAATGCGATCAAGGCTCAGGTTCCCAACGCGTTACTCCTGTTTCGTCTGGGCGACTTCTACGAGCTGTTCTATGAAGATGCCGTCGTAGCCGCTCGCGAGCTCGGCATTACTCTCACTTCCCGGAACAAGGAGAAGGGTGAGAACGTCCCCATGTGCGGCGTTCCCTTCCATTCCGCGGAGACTCACATCGCGCGATTGATCGGTAAAGGCTTCCGTGTCGCTATGTGCGATCAAATGGAAGCCGCCGGCGCCGGCAGGAAACTGGTTCGCCGCGAAGTTACGCGCATCCTAACTCCGGGAACCGCCACCGATAGTCACTTACTCCGATCGCATGAGAATAACTTTCTCGCTGCCGTCGCCCATAGCGGCTCCAGAAACTCTCCACAAGCTGGAATCGCCCACGTCGATATCTCAACCGGCGAATTTCGCGTTACCGAAGTAGATGCTTCCGAAGCGTACCTTCTCCTTGAAGGCCTCAACGCTCGCGAAGTCCTCCTGCCGGCCGAACATCCGCTCTTTCCCAACTCCGCGCAGCCGGGCGGCCCGGTCCGCACGGAACTCGAAGATTGGATCTTCAGTCCAGACTACTCCGATCGCCTCCTCCGTGAGCATTTCAAGCTGCTCACCTTGGATGGATGCGGTCTTGCCGCCCGGACCGCGGCAATCTGTGCCGCGGGCGCGATCATTCACTACCTTCGCGAAACCCAGCGCGCGGCACTCGACCACCTCGACGCTCCGTCTTTCTACGACAGAGCGGATGCCATGGTCATCGATGCCGTCACCATCCGCAATCTGGAACTTCTGGAGCCTGCGATCCAAGGCGAAGGCGCTACCCTCATCCGCATTCTTGACCAGACACAGACAGGCATGGGCGGGCGATTGCTTCGCCAACGACTGATTCGCCCATCCATCCGTATCGAAGAGATCGAGTCGCGCCTCGATGCCATTCAGGAAGTCTACAAGCAGCCGATCTTACGCGCCGAGTTGCGCAAACGAATCGCGGAGATACAGGACCTTGAACGCCTGTTAGCCAAGATCACCATTGGCACTGCCGGCCCACGCGAGCTACTAGCGCTAGCTCAAAGCCTAAGTGCCTTCCCCAAGCTGAAGGCGGCCGCCGATCCGACCCGCCACATCGTCGGCGAACGCCTGAGCAGCACGTTATCGCGTCTCGACGACATCCCCGAGCTGCGCCACGCGATCGATGCCGCCATCTCCGATCAGCCGCCGGTTAACCTCGCCGATGGTGGAACGATCCGCGCCGGCTTCAACGCCGAGTTAGACGATCTTCGCGATCTAAGTAACAACGGCCGGGAACGAATCGCCGCCATTGAAACCCGTGAACGACAGCGTACCGGCATCGCCTCACTCAAAGTCCGTTTCAACAGCGTATTCGGATATTACATTGAGATCTCCCGCGCCAATCTCCACTTAGCGCCACCGGACTACGAACGCAAGCAAACCTTAGTCAACGCCGAACGCTTCACCACTCCCGAACTGAAAGACTATGAGCGCAAAATCCTGGAAGCGGAAGCTCGCATCCTGGAACTCGAGCGCGAGATCTTCGACGCCATCCGGCAAACCGCCGCCGCGCAAGCCCAGCGCATCCGCCAGTCCGCCGCGGCCGTAGCTGAACTCGATCTTACTCTCGCCCTCGCTCAAGTCGCCGCGGAAAATCGCTATACCAGGCCGCACTTCTCACCGGACGGCGCGATGAAAGTCCTGGCCGGCCGCCATCCGGTAATCGAGAAGCTCATGAATGACGAAGCCGGACGCTTCATCGCCAACGATCTGTATCTCGACAACGAAGCGCGCCGCATCGGCATCATCACCGGCCCTAACATGGGTGGTAAGTCGACTTATCTCCGTCAAGCCGCCCTGATCTCCATCCTCGCCCAGGCCGGCTCGTTCGTTCCCGCCGACGCGGCCGATCTGCCGATTCTCGATCGCATCTTCACCCGTATCGGCGCCTCCGATAACCTCGCGCGAGGCCGGTCTACTTTCATGGTCGAGATGACCGAAGCCGCTATCATCCTCAATACAGCTACTTCGCGAAGCCTGATCATCCTTGACGAAATCGGCCGCGGCACGGCAACCTATGACGGCTTGTCCCTGGCTTGGGCCATCGTCGAGTACCTCCACGACCGTACCCGCGCCAAAACGCTCTTCGCCACGCACTACCACGAACTAACTGAGCTCGCCGACCTTCTCCCTTCGATCCAGAACTTACAAGTAGCCGTCAAAGAAAGCGGTGACAAAATAATCTTCCTGCGTAAAGTAGAGCCCGGTCGCGCCGATCGCAGTTACGGCATCGAAGTAGCCCGCCTCGCCGGATTACCGCCTGTCGTGATCGAACGCGCCCGCGAAGTCCTGAAGATACACGAGCGCAAAGAACGCGCCGCCACGGGCGAGCTCGAACCTCAAACCGGCCCTGTCCAGATCCGCCTGTTCGAACCTTCGCAAAGCGATCTAATCCATAAGATCCGTTCGCTCGACCTGGACAGCATGCGTCCTATCGAAGCTCTCCGCCTGCTTGCTGACTTACAACGCGAGGTTTCCTAACGTGCGAGTTGCCGGTATCATGAGCGGCACGTCACTCGACGGGATTGATGTCGCCATCGTCGATATTTCGGATGAAAAATCGCGCCTGATTAAGTTTTGCGCGTTCCCTTACTCGAAAAAGACACGCGCGGCAATCCTGGCCGTATCGAATACCGAAACCCACACTGCCGCCGTATCGCGCCTCAACTTCGCGCTCGCGGAACAGTACGCAAGGGCGCTACTAAAGACAGCTGAGCACGCGCAGATCGCGCTCAAAACGATCCAGCTGATCGGCTGTCACGGCCAGACCGTCTTCCACGAACGTTCGAACACACTGCAGCTCGGTGAGGCCGCGGTTCTTCGCGAGCGCACAGGCATTCCGGTTGTTTCGAACTTCCGTTCACGCGACATAGCCGCGGGCGGACACGGCGCGCCCCTGGTCCCGTTCTTCGATTTCCTCAGCTTCCGCGACAACCACCGCCGTCGCGTGATGCTGAATATCGGCGGTATCGCTAACATCACGGTAATTCCCGCCGGGGCATCGATAAGTGAAGTTATAGCTTTCGATACGGGTCCAGGCAACATGGTGATCGATCAACTAATCGCCGCTTCCACCGGGAATCGCGAACAATACGATCGCGACGGCCGCATCGCCGCAACCGGCCAGGTGAACAACCCACTCCTAACCGAACTAACCAAAGACCCCTACTATCGCCGGAAACCCCCGAAAACAGCAGGCCGCGAGCAATACGGCCGCGAGTTCATCCAGCGCCTTCTCGACACCGGGTTAAGCTTCCCCGATCTAATCGCGACCGCTGCTGTACTTACCGCATTGACAATCGCCCAGGCCGTAGGCGGCGAACCCGGTGACTTAATCGTCAGCGGCGGCGGCGTACACAATCGATTCTTGATGAATCAACTCCACGCGTTACTTCCGTACATGCGCATCGCCACCACGGCCGACTACGGAATCCCTCCCGACGCCAAGGAAGCCATCGCATTCGCCCGTCTCGCTTACCAGACCTGGCGCCGCCGGCCCTCCAACGTCCCCAACGCTACGGGCGCGCGTCACCCCGTGATCCTCGGCGATATCACGCTTTAACTATTCAATGCAATAACGCGTTAGAATACCCGCTGATGAACTCCCGTCCTTTAACCCGCCGCCAGGCCCTGAAAGCAGCCGGAGCCGCCGCGTTAGCCGCGCCCCTTTCCGGCCAGACCCCGAGCCAGGCCCAGACGGGCCAACCCGTCCCGCCCCCATCCGCTTCCACGGGCCGCATTAACCAATCGGCCGCCCGCTGGTGCTATCGCAAGTATTCGATCGATGAGCTTTGCCAGAATGCCAAGCGCATCGGCCTCAAAGGCATCGATCTCGTCAATCATGAAGACTGGCCCACCATCCAGAAGTACGGTCTCATGCCGGCCATGACTCCGGGCGCCGGCACCATTCCTGTCGGATGGAATCACAAAGAGAACCACGACAAGCTCGTCGCCGAAATGACGGAGAATCTCGCTCGCGCGTCCGCCGCCGGCGTTCCCAACGTGATCACCTTCTCCGGCAGCCGCAACGGTCTCCCCGATTCGGAAGGCATTGAGAACTGCATCGCCGGCCTTAATCGCGTGAAGAAGCTCGCCGAAGAAAAGAACGTCACCATCTGCATGGAGCTTCTCAACAGCAAGATCGACCATCACGATTATCAGTGCGATCACACCGTCTGGGGCGTCGCCGTCGTCAAGGCCGTAGATTCGCCGCGTGTCAAGCTGCTCTACGACATCTATCACATGCAGATCATGGAAGGCGACATCGTCCGCACCATCCGCCAAAACATCAACTACATCGCCCACTTCCACACCGGCGGCGTTCCCGGCCGCAATGAGCTCGATCAAACGCAGGAACTGCAATGGCGCACCGTAGCCACCGCCATCGGTGACCTCGGATTCAAAGGCTACTTCGCTCACGAATTCAACCCCACCGCCGCCGACCCGATGAAGTCGCTCGAACAGGCCTATCAGCTCTGCAACGTCTAGCCTGAATGGCATCGATCGAAATCTCGCGGACGCCCGCCTTCACCATCGTCGATCGCGAGGGCAACGCCACGCGTCAGGAGATTACCGAGTTTCCCTTTAAGATCGGCCGTCAATCCGGCAATCACCTGCTCATCCGGGATGCTCGCGCTTCGCGGCACCACGCCCACGTCACCGTCGAAAACGGCGAAATCGTGATTGAAGATCTGCAAAGCCGTCACGGCGTATGGGTGAATGGCGAACGCATCCAGAACCGCCAGCTCGAACACGGCGATCGCATCGAGTTCGGCTTCGACGATTCGTATCGTCTGATCTACGAGCGCCCCGGCAACCGGTTGCAGGATATCGCCACTCACCTGACCCAATCGGATCTCACCTCGCGTACCGGAACCGGAGGCAACCTCGCGCGGCTGCGCGCTATGCTCGAAGTCACCCGCGCGCTCCAATCGTCTTTCTCCATCGACTCCGTGCTCGATGCGGTTGTCGATGCCGCCCTCGTAATCACCAGCGCCGATCGCGGTTTCCTGCTTCTGAAAAACGGCTCGGATCTCGACATCCGCTGCGCTCGCGACTCTCGCGGACCACTGGCTGCCTCGGAATTCAGGGTCCCCCAAAACCTCATTCGAAGGGCTCTCGACCAACCCGGCCAGACGTTCTCGATTCAATTCGGTGTCAACCAGGAATCCGCCGATCCGTCCGCAAGCGCCTACGATCTAGCGCTGAAAAGCGCCGTCTGCATCCCCCTGCTCCGCATTCAACTCGAAGGCCCCCAAAACCCGGCCGATGCCGCAGACGCGCCGCTCGAAAAGACGGGCGTCCTCTATCTCGACTCGCGCATCGATTCCCGCGACATGAGCGCCGGCAATCGCGAACTCCTCGAAACACTCGCCATCGAAGCCTCCACCGTACTCGAGAACGCCCGCCTGCTTCAGGATGAACGCGCGCGCCGTCACTTGAACGAAGAGCTGTCGATCGCCCGCGACATCCAACAGAGCCTGCTTCCCCGCAACCTCCCGCGCGCCGGCTGGTTTCATGCCGCCGGATCGAGTCTGCCCTCCCGCGAAGTCGGCGGCGACTACTTCGATCTCTTCCCCATCAACGACGATGCCTGGGCGGTCGTCGTTGCCGATGTTGCGGGCAAAGGCGTCAGCTCCGCGCTCGTTGCCTCGCTGCTCCAAGGCGCATTCCTCGCTCTCGAAGATGATGCCGAATCGCTCCGCCACACCGTGCAGCGCGTCAATACGTTCTTCCGGGACCGCACCAACGGTCAGAAACACGCCACGCTCTTCTGCGGCATCCTCGGCCGCAACGGCTTGCTGCGTTACTTGAACGCCGGCCACTGCTCCCCCGTCTATCTGCCGATCAATGACGTGATGGAGACGCTGAACGCCACCGGCCCGCCGGTCGGTCTGCTCGATCATCCGGAATACACCACGGGCCATTGCACGCTCGGCCCGCGCGACCGGCTGATCATCTTCAGCGACGGGATCACCGAAGCCCAGAACGCCGCCGGAGAATTCTTCGGAAAGAGGCGCCTCAAGCAAACCTTGCAAGCCAACGGTGATCGCTCCTGCTCCGCGCTTCACGATGCGCTGCTCGACGCCGTCCAAAACTTCACGGGTGGGCAGGAACAGAGCGACGATCTGACGCTCCTCGTTCTCGAATTCGCGCCGGATTCACCAGCTTAAGCAGCTCCGCTTCATTCTCGATCTCGACGTCGATCCGCAGCCAATACACCTTCATCCCCTCCAACACCTGCTCGCTTCCGGAGCCGAAATTGACGACATCCTTTTCCGTCGTCACCAGCGCCTGCGCCCCCAGCGTCTTCGCGTGCCGGACCAGCGCCGCCAATTCACGCGGCGGATATTGGTGGTGGTCGCTGTAGCTGATCTGATCCAGAGTCGCAATTCCCATCCGCTCCAGGCTCCGCCAGAACGAGCCCGCATTCCCCAACCCGCAAAACGCTGCCACCCGTTCCGGTAGCTTCTCTGCTTCGCCCGAGTCCAGCGAAATCCACGCGCGCGGAATCATGCTCGATCGGAAGATCGCCGCGTGCGAATTGTAGCGCCGTAGCTGCCGTTCGATCGCCCGCGTATTGCGGCCCCGTTCGCACCTCGTAAGCACCAGAACATCCGCTCGATTCAGCGCTTCCAGCGGTTCCCTGAGTCTGCCCAGAGGGACCAATTCGCAGCCGCCGAAAGGGTCCATCGCGTCCACCAGCACGATATCGATATCGCGCTTCAGGCGTCGATGCGAGAACCCGTCATCCAGCAAAAACACGTCGGGATGCAGCATCTTCTCGGCCTCGAGTCCGGCCACATATCGATCCGGCCCGATGCCCAGTCCCGTCATTCCGGACCGCAGAAAGATCTGCGGTTCATCTCCTGTATGCCAGACGCTCGCCGAACTTCCCCGCCGCAAAATCAGCTCGCGATGCGGTGAGATGCGCCCGTGTCCGCGCGTCAGCACGACAGGCTCGACACCGCTTTCCCGGAAGCGCTTTGCCAGGTGCAGCACGAAGGGCGTTTTTCCCGTTCCGCCGACCGTCAGATTTCCGATGCTGATCACCGGCGTCGCCAGTCGCCGCCGCTTTCGCAACCCACGCAGCGCGCGCCTGGCCGCGCCCCACTTCCACAGCGAGGCGAGCGGCGTCAGAAACGCCCATGCCGCCCAGCCATGTTGCACACAGAAAATCGATTCTTCGTAGCTCTTCTCGACCGCTTCGGCGACCGTTCTAGCGCCGCCCCGATTCCCTTCAGCGCGCGATCGCCCGCGCATCCCGACCCCTTCATCACGGGATGCCGCGAGCACCGCGGATGCCAATTCAACGGGACTCTTTATCTCGATAAACGCATCGTGCGCCCGAAAATCCTCAGCCATCGCCTGAAAGTTTTCCAGCCGCGGCCCCACGATCACCGGCTTCCCCGCCAGCGCCGGCTCCAGAAAGTTATGGCCCCCTGTCGATGTAAAAGTCCCTCCCATGAACACGACATCCGCCAGGCTGAATAACGAATTCAATTCGCCGATCGTATCCAGCAGCAAGACCCTCTGTCCCTGGTCGAAGGCGCCGCTTGTTCTTCGCCAGAAAGCGATTCCCGCCCGCTGCAACATCTCGGAAACGCGATTGAATCGCTCCGGTTTGCGAGGCGCCAGGATCAGCCGCCACCCATCGAGCTTCCGGAACGCCTCCAGCGCTGCCATATCTTCATCGACCGCTGGGTCCGCCGTTGTGCTGGCGGCAATCAGCAAGGGTCCATCCCCCGCGTTCACCCACGCCTGAACCACCGAATCGCCTGCAATCTCCGGCATTTCGGTATCGAATTTCAGATTGCCCGCGATCGTAACGCGGTCCTCCGGCGCCCCCATTCGCACGAACCGTTCCGCCATCGTTTTGCTCTGCGCGAAAATCCGGTCCGGCCAGCACAGCACGCGCGCGAAGAACCATCGATACCTCTCATACTTCGGAAACGCCCGATCCGATATGCGCGCATTGGCAACAATCAACCCGCATCCCGCCCGCTTCGCCTCTCGGAACAGGTTCGGCCAGATCTCGGTCTCGAGCACAACCACCACCGAAGGTTTCAGAGCGCGCAGCACGCGCCGCACGGGCCCCATCGCG
>NZ_CAJCHS010000018.1 GCF_903970205.1 Nevskia soli
GGAGTATTGAAGTCGTAGCCGTCCAGCAGCACAAACGAGTTCCCCGACTTATAGAGAGTTGTGCCGGATCCCGCCACGTACCCAACCGATAGACTAAACGTGCTGGTGTGCATGGGAAGAAAGCGCTTGGTGTTGACTGGGTCAAACACCGAAATCCCCGGATCTGAGTTATTCCCGTTGAAGAATAAATTCAGACCAAGGTAAGCGCTGCTGCACGTGCCAGCCACAAGTTCCCCCATGTATCGCCGCCAAGAGTATTCCAGACGAGGCACGTGGACGCGGTCCCGTTGCTGGATGTCGCAAACTCAATTGCTCCGGTGAGCGTGACCTGCGAGTATGCCGACGGCGGGATCAGCAGAAGTGCCCACAGGCAAAATGATTGTTGAGTCATGTGTTATTGATCTTTTGCTAACTTCACCGATACGTTGTGTCCAACGGCGTTCATGGAGTGTATACTCTTCGGAATTCAAGGCACGAAATTCAAGGCAACTTGAAAGTGTATTGACGATTATGTATTCTAGAGTACGCGACGATCTATGGCATGTTACCGCTGCCGGGAATCGTTCTCGCCCCCGCACTATCCGCAACACTCGCCGGCGAAGATAATGCGTCCATCAAGCCGAAGCCGCGAATCGCGAGCGCACTCCGCCACGCCGTCTTAAGCGCTTGCACGTGCTCGATCTCCAGTTGAAATAGAGTCCTTTGCGAAATAAGTACTTGCGGATAAGCAGCGGCCATGTTTCGATAGTTTGTCTGATATAGCTTGTAAGCCAGCTCAGCCCTCGGGAGGATTTCGTTTTTGTACTGCTGAACAGTAGCGCGCGCGGAATCGTAATCGCGGAACTGACTCGCGAGGTCGCGGGCGATTTGCAGGCGTAATCGAATAAGTTCCTCTTTCGCCCGCTCGACCTCGGCTCTTGCGGCGGAGACGTTACCTTGATTCCGGTTAAAGATCGGCAGCTGAACACCGATCTGCACGCCGCCATTTAGGCCGGTAGCCTTGTGCGTAGTGTCAAGAGGCTCGTTGTTCTGAGCCAGGTTCCCGTATAACTGGAGATCGGGAATCGAAGCTCTTCCGGCCTGCGAAAGTGAAGCTGCTGCCAGGTCAACCTTTTGTTGTGCCAAAGTCATGTCCGGGCTCTCCCGCAGTGTCGCGCCCAGCCATTCGTCGTAACTCAACT
Source organism: Nevskia soli (assembly GCF_903970205.1). GTDB lineage: Bacteria > Acidobacteriota > Terriglobia > Bryobacterales > Bryobacteraceae > Bog-113. The sequence goes on from NZ_CAJCHS010000018.1 coordinate 1,182, forward strand.
CCGGGACGGCTTCCAAATCTCCGGCCACGCAAGTCTGAGGAAGGTCCGGTCTTCCGATGACCGCCGCCAGTATCCTCCAGGAGGCGCGCACACTCTGTTCCGCCACATGCAGGCCGAGGATCGCCTGTTGCTCTTCCACTTCGGCCTGCAGCGTATCCGGCCGGTCGGCCTGCCCGACATTGGCTAGTTGACGGGAAGTCCGCACGGCGTCCGCGGCGAGATCTGCTAGTTGTTTCCTGACTTGTTCAAGCTGCTGGTCACCTAGAAGTTGATAGAACACGCTGCGAACGTCGTTCAAAATGCGCAGGCGTTGTGCGTCTCTTGTCGTCTCCGCCTCTTTTGTACGGAGATCAGCGACGCGGCGGGCGGCACGCAACTTCCCACCCGTGACAATCGTCTGGCTGACAAATCCCCCTTGCTGGCCGCCGCCGGTCGAGCCTCCGCGAATCTCGTCCCCGTAATAACCGGCGATGGGATTCGGATACAGTCCAGCTTGCAAGGCTAGCCCGGCGGCTACGCGGATGTTCGCTTCCTCCTGCGCTACTGTCGGGTTGTTAGTAAGCGCGATGTTCTCCAGGGCTGCGAGACTTAGCTCACGCGTTGTCGACTCCTGATGCGTATCATCTTGCATATGATCTGCGGACAGAATCTGAACATCATAGAGGGTCAGATCGCTTTCGTGTGCCTTCGCGCTGATGCGATCTCCCGGCTTGACTCGACTTAGCACGGCGTCGCTAACCGTGTAGGTCATCGTCATGGCGCCCATACCGCCCGGGATAGGTGTATTCGCTACAACAACTGTTTTAGCGTTGATATCCACCTCCTTGACGGTTCCGCTCAATGTTTTAATGCCCTGTTCGATCTCTTGCGCGCCGGCAATCGCGGCGATCGCATATAGGACCAAAACAAGAGGCGCTCTTCCGGTCGTCATCGGCCGGCACCTCCGCCTTGCAACCGCTTGAGTTCCAGGATCTTATCGTATTGGGATGGAGAAACCACCCTGACAAGCGTCATCATGCCCCCCTCAAACCCGCTCCATCCGGGAGGCAAGCCATAGGTCTCCGGCTTCTGAACTTGCTTGTCGACGGCCATCATAGGTCCTTCCATGAAGGCGTCCTGCGGGAACAATGGCAATTGACCATTCGCGTCCCGTATCGACAGAGGACTATTTGTAACCGAAGTGTCCGTTGTGGAACCGACGCCGAGACCGCGACCGAGACTGGGCGCATAGTTTTCGGATGTCGCGTTGCCATCGCCTAGCATGCCCATGGCTTCTTCCATTGACGCTCCCGCTTGCATTCCCGCACCCACGCTGCGCGTCATTGGACCTACGGTAGATGACATCTGGTTCATCATGTGGTGCGGCAGGTGGCAGTGCAGCATCCAATCGCCGACGCGATCGGCGACGAATTCGATATCCTTGGCTTGCGCCACGCCGACAAGCACCGTGTTGCCCCGCGTCCACGCCGACTCCTGCTGGCGCGCTCCTTCCCGGCCGGTCTCCCAAAACGTGAAGCCGTGAAGATGGATGGGATGATGATCCATCCCCAGATTAATGAAGCGGATACGTATGCGTTCATTTTGTCGAACTACAACCGGCGTCGAAGCCGGACCCGACTTACCATTGAAAGTAAGCCAGTTGAACTCCATGTTCATACTGTTTGGAATCGAGCTATTCGGCAACACCGCGTACTCCTGAAGTGCGATCAAGTAGTCCTTATCCACCCTTGGGACGTAGGGCCTCTTAGGATGAATAATAAAGCCGCCCAACATGCCTACCATTTCCTGCATCGCCATGTGCGAGTGATAGAAGAAAGTGCCGTTCTGGTGTAGAGAAAACTCATAGCGGAATTGTTCACCCGGCATCACAAGTTTCTGTCCGATCCCGGGCACCCCGTCCATTTCGATAGGAAGTTCCAGGCCATGCCAATGAATAGCCGTAGGTTCCGGCAGGTGGTTAGTAAAGGCGATACGAACGCGATCGCCTTCGTTGGCCTGGATGGTTGGGCCAGGGGCGCTTCCATTAAACCCCCATAAGTCGAGTGTCTTTCCGGGAACAATGACCTGCTGCACTGGTTCCGCGACAAGATTGAAGACCTTGACATCGGCATCCCAGGTGAATGGTAGATCCCCAACGTCCAGAGTCGTCACGGGAGGGCTGACAGTTTCCGGTAGAGTCGTTGTAGTTTCCCGATCAGCGGAAAGAAGTTCCTTTCCGGCGAATAAACCGGCGGACAATGCAGAAATCCTATTGAGAAAAGCTCGTCGATGGTTCATATTTCCTCACTCTGACTAAGAAACGTGCGAGTACCGCACGCGGCAAAGTAGTGAACCGGAACACCGTTCACTTGTCGAAACAGCGATCAGTTAGAGAAGGAGAGAGTTAAATCCGCAGTACGGAGACGGCAGCGGTGACAGCACGCAGGAGAGAACCGGAAGTCGATGGCAGTCGGGGTTGGACCTGCAGTTTAAATTCCATCGAACAAGTTACGGGTAACAAGCTCAATACATGAACTGTATCGGAATGCGGAACCGAGGTGACGACAGCAGAAAGATCGATACCGGCGAGCGAGTTAGGGCAGGGTGTGCGGGGGCTGGACCGGTTCGATGAAGTCGATTTCTTTTCCGGGCAGCACGCGTGGTGTGAAGTCGGAAGAAGGGCTGTGTGCCCGCCGCCCGTGGAGGGACGCGACTGCAATGAGCACGAGAGTGCGCACTGAGAGTTGACAGCCGAAGCTATCAACGCGAACATCGCGAGGAATGGGCGGAAGTCCTTCAGCATCCTAAAGCTATCTTAACCCCGGTCGCGATAGGCGCACGGAACAAGCGCGCAGCCCGCGTTGACATGGCGCGCCGACGGAGCAGCCGCTATAGGTCCCTTCGTTGTTCGGCACCGCGTATGCATCTCGCTTGGCGGCGGCGATTTTCAAACCGTCAAGGACGTAGCCATACGACGAACGTATGACGCCGGAGTTCGAGATGTCTACAACAAACACAAAGTGACCTTAATGTGCCTATTACATGACGGCGCAGCTCCGCCGGCGACATCCAACAGCACGGATTCGGGCCGCGCAGCGAAGCGCCGTGTTGAGCTGGTGAAGGAATAGCGCGATGAGCGATCTCCTCTCGGTACCTGTGATTTCAAAGAACGGGCTGCGGGGCCGTGTTCTGACTAACTCTAAGTTATTGGATGATCGGCCGCTCAAGTGCGCCATCTTCGATAGCGGGCGGGAACTCTCAATCGGCTCTGAACACTTTCATTTGCAGAAAGACTGGACTTATTCCCTGGATTTGAGCGTGAACCCGGCGCCGGAAGAAAGCGTAGCGCGCGAGGTTCCCCCGGGGGCGGGTCAGACACTCGCTAGGCCCAAGCAGGTACCGACCGTGGTTGAAGGCAATGCCGACGCCGCAGCGTTGGTGATACCGCGCGTGGAAGAGCAAATCGTCGTTGGAGCGGACGCCAAATAGTTCTACTTCGAGAGGCAGCGTCTCCTACTAACAAACCCGCTAATGAGTAAGACGCGGAAGCGGTTCTTCGAAGGCCGCATGGATCGCGTTTAACAGTGCTCCGTCGGAATCCCCGTGGTAGTCCCAGAACATAATGCCGCCGAGCTTGTGCTGCAAAACATAGCGCGCTTTCAGACGGACGGATTCCGGGTCTTCATAGCTAATAAACGTCCGGGTGACAGGATTGTAGAGATACGGCGCGGACGACGTCTTATCCCAGTACCGCAAGTACCCGGCCTTTAGGAGTTTAACGATCTGGTTGTAGTTCGCCGGAATGTTCGCGGGCTTCCCGGGTTGAAATAATCCATTCGACGCAGGACCAACTCCGGACCAAGCGTGACCATAAAACGGAACGCCGAGAACTAACTTTTGCGCCGGTACGCCGGCGGCGAGAAATGCCCGCAGGGAAGCGTCGGCAGAGATCGCTTTCGGGTCAGCAGGATTGGTGAACAACGGCGCGTGGTGGCCGGTAATCGTGCTGGAGCTTGGTTCGTAGTAGTCGTAGCTCATCAGATTGACAGTATTCACGTAGCGAGCCACGATGCCCATTTGGGTGTGCTCGAGAAACTCGGCTGACGCACCGGCGGCTACTGATGTGATGAGAGGCCGTTTCCACACTTTTTCCTTAACATCGAGCTGCTGCCTCAGTTCCTTCAACAGAGCCGTATAGTTTTCCCGGTCTTCAGCGCGAAACGGATTGCCGATTCCGGGCAATCCGGGATACTCCCAGTCGATGTCGATTCCATCGAGCCGATACTTGTCGAGGAATGCTACCGCGCTGGCGATGAACTTACGACGCGTTTCTACAGTACGCGCCATATCCGAGAAACCTCCGGACCACGTCCATCCACCAACGGAAACGAGTACTTGTAAGTGGCGGTTCCTCGACTTCAAGCTATTCAGCGTCGCGAAGTTATCGGCGTCGTGCTGGAATCCTTCTACCATCTCGCCGTTCTTTAGATTGGCGAAAGCATAATTGATGCGGGTGAGCTTTTCGGCTGCAATCTCACCGGCCTGAAGAGCACGGTCCATGACGAACACGTACGCGATGACTTCCGGAGCAGCTCCATCGCGCGCCGATGCGACTGCGAAAAAAAGCAATGTCATAAGAAGATACGAGATGAAGCTGGAAGCAGTCACGTGGGGATGGTAAAGATGATACCCTGTACCAGTTGCTTCAGCAGGATCTGCGAAAAGCCGCCTATGATCCATCACATCCTCCCGGTCGGCGCGCTGCGCTGCAATTGCTCAATCTTCGGCGACGAAGCAACGCGTGAAGCGATCGTCGTTGATCCCGGCGCGGAAGTGGCTGAAATCGAAAGCATCCTCAAGGAATTTGACTTGAAAGTCAAAGCCATTGTCATCACCCACGCGCACTTCGATCATATCGGTGGGGCCGCGAAACTCCGCGCCTCCACGGGCGCGCCGGTGTGGATGAGCGCAAGCGACGAAGTCACGGCTATGACTCTACCGGTACAAGCCGCGCTGTTCGGTGTTCCGATGGTCACTAATCCCGGCATCGACCGGCAAACTAAGGAAGGCGATACATTAGCCATCGGCGCAACTTCGTTTCAGGTGCTCGATACGCCGGGCCATACGCCTGGAAGTATCAGCATTTTGATACCGGCTGAAGGCAAACTGATCGCAGGCGATACGCTGTTCCTCGAGAGCGTGGGCCGCACCGATCTCCCCGGCGGTAACAGCAAAAAGATTGTGCAATCGATCACCAACAAGCTATTCACGCTGCCGGACGAGACGATTGTCGTACCGGGCCACGGACCGAACACAACCGTGGGGCACGAGAAACAATTCAATCCTTTTGTGGGCGCTTCAGCTCGTCCATAGCGCCGATCACCAGTTCCTTGGCGTCGCTGAGCGCCTTCGAAATGATCTGAATATCCATCGCCGGTTTGCCCGGCTGACGCGCGCTTTGACAGTAGACACCGTGCTGCCCAACAAGCACCAGCGCATCCGTAAGCATGTCAAGCGCGACGGCCAGACGGCCGCGCGGCACGCCGAACATGAACTCATACCTCTCCAACTCTTCGCGCCGCTCGTCGTAAACGCTCACTCCTCTATTCTGGCTGTATGAAGGTTCCGAAGTGGCCGATCGCGGACGGACGCGAGCTTGAGCTGCTGGGTGAAGTGCTCGCGAGCGATCGATGGGGAGGCTACCATCCGTTCGTTGGCCAACTGGAGCAATCGTTTGCAGAGTTGTCGCGCTGCCGTCACGGCTTGGCCGCAGTGAACGGAACGGTGACACTGGAGATGGCGCTTGAAGCCCTCGGTATCGGACCGGGCGATGAAGTCATCGTTCCCGCCATCAGCTTTGTATCGACTGCCACGGCTGTGTCTCGTGTTGGAGCGATCCCAGTCTTTGTCGACATCGAAGGCGACACGTTCAACATCGATCCCGAAAGGGTTCGTGCCGCTATTTCCCCGCGGGTGAAGGCGGTGATCGCTGTGCATTTCGGCGGCCCGATGGCGGACATGACGCGCCTGGCTGAGATCGCCCGGGACCACGATTTGTATCTGCTCGAAGATGCGGCACACGCCGCCGGATCGGAGTGGGACGGGAGCCGCGCGGGCAGTATCGGGGTCGCCGGATCATTTAGTTTTCAAAACTCGAAAGTAATCACGGCCGGGGAAGGCGGCATGCTGACCACTAACAATGACAGCGTCTCGGCGAGCGCGCGTTCTATCCTCGACCAAGGTCGTAAACCGAATGAGGGTTGGTTCTTTCACTATGAGCTAGGCACTAACTACCGCATGACCGGGCTGCAAGCCGCGGTTCTGATCGCGCAATTGGAGAGGCTGCCCCATCAGAACGCGATCCGGGCGCGCAATGCCGACGTCGTGCGGCGGGCGCTGGCGGATTTACCCTGCCTTCGCTTCCAACATGTACCTCGGGCCGCGTCAGTACACACCAACTATCTGTTACTAGGGCGCATTCCGAACCGCGACAGATTTCACCGCGAAGTAACTTCCCGCGGCGTTCCGTGTACACCGTTCTATCCGCATCCACTCTACGGTAATCCTCTTTACCAGCGCGGCGGCTGCCGTGTCGAGCCCTGTCCGGTTTCCGAGCAATGCGTGCGCGACGCGTTCTGGTTGCCCCACCGCGTTCTACTCGGCAGTGAGCAGGATACCGCGGACTTGATCGAGGTACTCCGTGGAGCAGCTACCGCCGCATGAACAACGAACTGCTCTTTCGCATCTGCAACCTGGCCGTGCTACCCGGCTGGATTCTTCTCTTCGCTGCTCCCAATTGGCGGTGGACGCGCCGCATTGCTATGTTCACCATCCCTCCGCTCCTGAGTATCGTCTATATTTACGCGTTCATTGCCAGCTTTGAAGGCCTCCACGCGGATTACACGTCGCTGGGCATGGTGCAGTGGATTCTTCGCACACCCGGCGCATTGCTGGCTGCCTGGATTCATTTCTTAGCGTTCGACTTATTCGTAGGCGCCTGGATGGTCGGAGACGCAAAGCATCGCGGGATTCTACACTTAGCCGTGGTCCCGTGCCTGATGCTTACGTTTGTACTCGGCCCAGCCGGATTATTGGTCTACTTTGGACTGCGCGCGGGCAAGCGACAGGAGTGACCGCATAACCAAACTATGCCTAGACTATTACTTGCTTTTACTGCTCTGTTGTATTTGGCTCAAGCGCAGGACCAATTAAACGGGCGAGCGAAACTGACCGGAGTCGTCCAGGATGCCGCCGGCTGGAAGGTTCTCAACGCGCAAGTCACGGTCAAGTTTGCAGGCCGGAAGAAGGTAATTGCCACCGCGATCACCGACCACAAAGGAAGCTTTACGCTGTCCAACGTAGAAGCCGGC
>NZ_CAJCHS010000019.1 GCF_903970205.1 Nevskia soli
CAGAAGACTGTGTTGTTGATCAGTAACGGCCTGGTGAAACCTCCGGATCACGTGGATTACTGGGCGTCCCTGATTAAGAACTCCAATAAGTATGGAGTTACCTTCTACGCGCTGGACGCGTGGGGCTTGGGCGTTTGCCAGGATCAGCCGAGCGGTACTTGCGACGCCGCGCGTTCGTCCATGCAGGACTCGATCGACATGCTGCATACTTCCGCCAAGCTAAGCCAGCAACAACAGAAAGTGGGTTTGAGCGGCGCCGAAATGCACGAGCTGATGCATGAAGATGATTACATCGGCTATGGCGTGCAAACCGGCAACAAACAGGAAAATCTGCGCGATCTGGCCGAGCGCACCGGCGGGTTTCTCATCGCGAACACAAACAACGTCGACCACCTTCTCGACAAACTAATGGAAGAGGTGGATACGCACTACGAACTGACTTACACGCCTCCCACCGAAAGCTATGACGGCCACTTCCATAAGATTGAAGTCAAGTTAGCCAAGGCCGACCTGACGGCCGAAACGCGGACCGGTTACTTCGCAGTTCCCGATACCGGGTCCGGACCTCTTACCGCAGCCGAGATCGCCGGCTTCAGCGCGCTTGACTCCAAACCCCTTCCGCACGCGTTCGACTACTCTACCGAATCTTATCGCTTTGAGGGGGACAACGGAACCGCCGACTGCGAGATCGGGTTCGACATCCCGATCGCTAACTTGACGGCGACTCCGGAACCCGCCGAGCACAAGCAGAGAGTACATGCCTCGTTACTTGCGGTGGTTAAGGACGCCGAGGGACAGATTGTCGGGCGCATCAGTAAGGACGTTTCCTCCGAAGTTGCGGACGCCGAACTGGCTACTCTCCGCGGGAACAGCATGACTTACGCGCGCCCGGTGACGCTTCCTCCCGGCCGCTACACGATCGAGACAGCGGTCGTCGATTACGAAGGAAAGCGCAAGAGTACGCAAATCGTTCCGCTGGAAGTCCCTAGCATGAAGGGCCCGGCCATGAGTGACATCACCATGGTTCGTAAGCTGAACAACGTGAATGGCGCTCCAGACCCCGAAGATCCATTCCAGTTCGACGGTAAAGTCGTCTTACCTGCCGTGTCATCCACGCTTAAATCAGGCTCGAACCCGATGGTGTACTTCGTTGTATATCCCGGGAGCCCCAATGCCGCGCCCGGGGAGTTACGGGTTCAGATACTTAAAGATGGGCAAGTTATCGCCAGGCGTAATTCGGCTTTGCCGAAGGCTGACGCAACCGGACGTGTTCGCATGATCATCGGCGCCGTCCCTGACCCTGGCAACTACGAATTGAAGATCGCGGCCGCCGAGCCCGCAGGCGTAGTCGAACGCAGCGTCAAGTACACGATTTCCCGATAAGTCGATCGCCCAGCACACCCGCATCGGGAACCAGCGCCCGGTAGTCTGTTCCCATACCTCGCGGTTCCTCTTGTCTGCAAGGTGAACGTAGGATGTCGGCCATCGAGAGCGCGTCTACGGAAACGTGTAGGGGAGAATCGATGCGCCGTCGATTGGCGGAAACTGAATCGCGCGTAGAAGTAATAGCTTCGCGGGAAATCGCCCGGTCGTGGCGAATCTCCGAGTGCCGCGGCTTCAAACAGCGATCGCGCATCGATCTCGGTTTCGTGCGCGACTGATCCATCACTGATAAGGACGACCAACGTCGAACATTCCCCACGCGCGACTGTATCGAATTCGCCTTCTGTTCGCTTCTTGTGAAAATCGAATTGCGTGGCTACTCGCACCCGCCTCGTCCTACGGCAAAATGGGGCTGAACTCACGTTAGAGGTCTTGAGGGATACCCCGCAGTCGATCCGGGACAACCGGAGGTTGGACGCGCTGGCGGGACAAACTCCGAGTGGAGTAGCTCTAGCTCGATGGGGCGAGATTGCGTGTGCGCGCCAATGCGAGTCACGCGGCGACGATCTTCCCCGAAAACATTAGTCCTAACGGAAATCCTCAACTTTTCCAGCTTTTCCACAGTTTTTCAACAGTTTGGGTTTAAAAGTGGTACTATTCTCTATTTTAGTTGAGACGATCTACTTTACAGTCACGTCAGCGATGAAGAGAACAATACTATCGGCATATCGGAGCAGTCTGGCCTCCAAGGTGCCGTCCCGAAACAGAGTTCACATGCGGCCCTCAAAGCCTATCAAATCCTTCTCAGAGATGGTCGGTCCTGAGCTGAGGCAGCTTCGCGGGAAAGTGCTGAACCTCGATCCGGCAGGATTGGGGGTAATTGCGAGTTGCGAGGTGGAGACCGAGGTTTATGCTTTTACTTTTGACAAGATCAAAGGGTATAGCGGCGAAAGCGTTAAGAATCTCACGCTTCGCGTGGGGTCTATAGTTAATGTTTGGCTGAGCTCCTCAATGGTTGTTCGAGTGCAAGCCGCTGCCGAGGAGAAGCCTCAGCAGGCCGCGATTGCTTGAGCAGGGTCTCAGATTAGTGCTGAGTCACAACGCGGTTGCCGTCTTTCTCAGAGTTAGATCCAAGCAAGCAGATCTCGTCGGGCGGGGTATGGACCCCTAAAGGGCCCATCCCACAAGATCTAAGAACGTTTGGTTTTTTTCCTGACGTCGGTAGCTGGCGACCCGGCGATCTGCTATTGTTCTCCGAAGTTAATCCGGGCTTTATAGCGCGTGGAATTCAGAAAGTTCAGGAGCATGGGGGATACAATCCAAAGCACGCTCAGTGGACTCATGCCGCAGTGTACGTCGGGGAAGATTCCATCTGCGAGGCGACTGTACGGGGAGTTCGGCATGGGGCAATTTACCGGTACATCAGAGGTCACAAACTTCGGATTCGACGAGATCCCACGTTAACGAACGAGGATAGTCAAAAAATCGCAACCCACGCACTAACTCGTCTTCGCGAAAATTATTCCTATGCCTCCATCCTCGGCTACTACTTCCGCGCATTGAATGGGCTCTGGAATGATCAGGGACACGGCGAGCCACCCGGCCGGATTTGCTGTTCTCATCTATACCAGCGGGCATATTCTATGGCGACCGGAAAAGTCTTGCAAAGCGATCAAGGCGAAGCAACGCCGGCATTTCTGAGCCATACGAGCAAGCTGTCAGATGTACAAACTAGGTGGTTCAAGATCGGTGAAGACTAGGATCGGAATACTCTAATCCTAAAAGTGCATGTATTGGTGAAGACCGTCAGTCTCTACTCGGGGATTACGAAGGGAAACGCAAGAGCACACAAATCATGCTGCTGGAAGTCCCGGCATTTAAGGGGCACTACCGCTGTCGCAATCGTATAGTGGCCGGGAGAAAGCGTCACCGGGCGTGCGAATTCATTCTATTACCGCGGAGAGGGTGAGTTCGGCGTGGGCAACTCGGCGCCGTCCCTGACCCTGGCAACTACGAATTGAAGATCGCGGCCGCCGAGCCCGCCGGCGTAGTGGAGCGCAGCGTCAAGTACACGATTTCCCGATAAGTCAACCTAACGCCGCGAACAACGCGCGCTTCCAACGCTGAATGTCGATCGCCCAGCACACGCGCATCGGGAACCCGCGCCCGGTAGTCTGTTTCCATATGTCGCGGTTCCTCTCGTTTGCAGCCACGTTCAGCCGGTCGACGACGGTCATCCCGCGCGTCAACTCACTTGCCGTCTCGACCTCTACATAGTGGCTACTCGCCGATGTGCAGATCGTTGGATCGAGAGCGATCGACATTGCCACGGGATCGGGCAGCGAAATTCCGATCTCGCCGGTTTGAACGCGATACGCCTCCATCGCCGTACTGTTGCACTCGATAGCGAATCGAGCCAGCGGCGTATCGAGGTCAAGTATCTCGTCGATATCCCGCGTATTGACCGCGGCATCTCCACGGCAAAGCTGCCAACCTACTAACTCGATCGGCAGCCCGGAGAGGAAGACCATTCGCGCAGCTTCCGGATCTACCCAGATGTTGTACTCGGCGGCGGGAGTTACATTCCCTTCCGTACACGGATTGCCGCCCATAATCACGCAACGTCCCACTTGTTTGGAGATACCCGGATCCCTGGCCAAAGCCAGAGCAACGTTCGTGAGCGGACCCAGTGTAACCAGAGTAAGTCCCGGATGAGTCTTGATTGTCGAGACGATCGCGTCTACCGCATGAGCGCCGCCCGCGCCGCGTCGGGGTTCCGGATAGCCGTGGTCGCCGAAACCATCCTCACCATGGAACCAGGTCGCGGTAGCATACTCGCGCAATAACGGTTGTCCCGCGCCGGCGAAGACGGGAACATCGGAACCGCATAGCTCGGCTGTATACAGGGCGTTCCGGGTAGCCTGTGCGACCGGAACATTCCCTGCCACAGTCGTGATCGCGGCAACGTCGACATCCGGCGCCCGCAGCGCCATAATCAGCGCGACGGCGTCGTCGGAAGCTGTGTCGGTATCGATGAGGAAAGTCCGGCGGGAGGTCGGGAGATTCAAGCACCAGTTTACGATCAGTGTTAGCGAACACCTGCTATGCCACGCTCCGTGAACGTCGAGTATGCCGCGCACCGCCCCATCCGAACGCGGAACAAGCCTTACTATCGCCTCGCGCACTGGCCCCTCTGGATCTGGGTGTTCTTCCTGTCCGCGGGGCCCATCGTATTCCGCCTGTTCGCCTATGGGCCGAGCCGGTGGACGCTTGCTTGGCTCGGGGCGGTCCTGGTGGGCACCGGCATCGCCGCGATTCGCGGTCAACTCCCTGGCGTTGAACCCGCGCCTTACATCCTCCGCTTTACTGAGGACAAGCCAAACCCTCTATACCGCCGCATCTGCTACACGTTCGCTTGGAATGTCGTGGTGAACTTCGTGATACTAAACTGGATCGGCCTAGCCCTGGCCGCCGTTACGCAGCATTGGTATCTAAAACAGATCTACAGCACCGGTTACTTCCCGATCGCCATCGTAATCTGGACACTCGGTCTGTTCGGGCTGCTGCCGCGCGTCAAAGCGTCCACCGCGGGTGAAGGGCATGAACGCCGCTTCTTCTATGGTTCCGTCTGGGCGGCGTGTGTGGCGCAACCGCTCTTGTGGATACTCTGGATCACGATGCCGAGAACTCCGTTCACTAACATAGCGAAGTTAGTCATCTTCACGGCGGCGCTGATCTTCATGGGGATGCTCGCGGCGCGCGGAGTTCTGCCGCGCACACGCCCGATCCTACCCGGCAAACTTATGGTCGCTGACTAAGTGTTTCTAATCGCCGCCGCGTTAGCGATCGTCACTACTTTATTGATTGCACTCGCGATTTGGCAGGCTGTATCGGCGCGCCGGGACGCCCAGCGCTTCCCTCCGCCCGGAAGTCTATCCGCAATCGCAGGAACGCGCCTACACGTTCTCGATCTCGGCGCAAGCTCACCCGCGGTCGTACTCGAAGCAGGAATTGCCGCATCCTCACTTAGCTGGCGTCCACTGCAGTACGAAATAGCCCGCTTCACGCGCGTCGTTAGTTACGACCGCGCCGGACTCGGTTGGAGCGAGCCCGCAACCGCCGCTAGATCTCTTGACCAGTTAGTCTGGGAACTTCACGAACTAAGCGCGAATGCAGCTCCATTCCTACTCGTGGGTCACTCCTTCGGCGGTCTCGTCGCACGCGCCTACGCAGCGAAGCATCCCGAAGACGTCGCCGGTCTGGTCCTCTTAGACCCGGTCTTACCTTCCGAGTGGTGCGACTTACCGCAAGAACGTCAGCGCCTGCTTTCCTACGGCGTCATGCTTTCGCGGCGCGGCGCATTGCTCGCGCGCTTAGGTATCGTGCGGCTAACTCTCACGCTCGCGGAACGAGGCGCCCGCTTCATCCCCAAACTAATCGCCAAAGTATCCAGTGGAAAGGGATCCGGCGTGCCTGAGCGGCTGATCGGCGAGGTCCGCAAGCTCCCGCCCGATCTCTTGCCCGCCATCAAGGCGCATTGGTGCCAGCCCAAGAGCTTCGCGGCCATGGCAAGTTACTTAGCTCTGCTGCCGGACGCCTGCGAACAGGCCCGGCACTGGCCGCCTCTATCCGTGCCGCTGACGATCATCTCGGCCGGCAACGCCACCGCTGCGCAAATCGAAGAATGGGACCGTCTCGCAGCCGCGTCACCCGCCGGCCGGCACATCCGTGCACTAACCGCGGGACATTGGGTGCATCTCGACGAACCGGGACTGGTTCTCACCGCTATCCGTCAAACCTTAGAGCATGTCAGCGCTTTGTAACATTCGCGAAATATACTGGCAAACGGAGCCCAAGAATTCATGGATCGCAGGACATTTATAAAGACCAGTATTAAGACCAGCACCGCCGCCGGAACGCTCATGAGCGCGGCGGGAATCAAGGCCCAGCAGCCCGGCCAGATCAAGCAAATCATCCACGTGATGAGCGAAAACCGCAGCTTCGACCACATGCTCGGCTGGCTGCCCAACGCCAACGGCATGCAAGCCGGCCTCAGTTACGCCAACCCGTCCGGTACCGTTTACCCCACTTACCCGCTCGCCCCGGATTGGACCGGCTGCGGGCACGACGACCCCGACCATAGCTATGCCGGCGGCCGCCTCGAATACGATCACGGCAAAATGGACGGCTTCCTTCAGCCTACGGACAGCGACACCTTCGCCATCGGTTACTACGTGGAGAAGGATCTCCCGGTTCTTTCGGCGCTCGCCCGCAACTTCACGACGTGCGACAACTTCTTCGCCTCGATTATGGCGCCCACGTTCCCCAACCGCATTTTCGCGAACTCCGGTCAAACCGACCGGCTCAGCGACAGCCTCAATTTCTGCACCCTCCCAACCATCTGGGACAACCTTCAGGCGGCCGGCGTCAGTTGCAAATACTACTTCGGAAACGTTCCCTTTCTTGCTCTTTGGGGCGTCAAGTACCTCAATATTTCATACGACTTCAATACTTTTCTGTCGGACTGCGCCAACGGAACGCTGCCCTCGGTTTCCTACCTGGATCCAAAGCTAACGCTACTGTTGAACTTCGCCTCGGATGACCATCCGTTCTCGGACATCCGCAACGGCGAAGCGTTTCTTTCGCAGGTGTATCAGGCGGTCTCAACCAGTCCGCAATGGGATAGCACGGTCGTGATCTTCAACCGCGACGAGTGGGGCGGCTTCTTCGATCACGTTGCTCCGCCGCGGGCTCTCGCCCCCAACGATGTGGACCCGGATCTGATTGACGGCAAGGCGCTGCTCGGCATGCGTGTTCCTTCAGTCATCGTTTCGCCCTGGACCGTGGGCAATCCGTCGAATCCGGTAATCGACAGCACCGTTTACGACCACACGTCGGTGCTGAAGTTCATTGAATCCGTCTTCAACATCCCGCCTCTGGCCGCGCGGGAAACATCGAGCGATGTCGGGAACATCCTGGACGCGATCGACCTCGGCAAGCCTCCGCAGCCCGCGCCGGCTCTGCCCACCGCAAAGCCCGTCATCCCGCAAACCATCTGCGCGAGCAGTATCAACCCCAACACCCTCAGCGCCGCGGTGGCCCGCGAAGACGATGATGTGAACGGGTTCGTCAAGATGGTCGAATCCGGCTTGATGAAAGGCTGGCCGGTCAACCTTTAAGTTGTTGCGTCCGCAGCCCGCGCTATCCTCCAGTTGTGGATGGATCGCAGGAGCAGGTTCTCAGACCGTCCGAACTCCGCCACGAATTGCGCACGCCGCTGAACCAGATCATCGGTTACAGCGAAATGCTACTGGAAGACATCGGAGACGATGGCGACTCTGCGTTGCGCGGCGAGATTGGCGCGATCCACGATTCGGCCTACGATCTGGTGGGCGCCGTGCAATCGCTGGTCCCCAATAGCGACGGGGCCGGCAGCCCGGATTCGATGGGCCGCATCCGAAGCGGACTTTGGGATCGGGCCAATCTGCTAAGTCAAGCCGCGCACTCCCTCGCCGCGCGCGAGGAGCCGGTTTTGCGGCCTTTCGCGCAACACATCGAGTCGGCGGCTCGGAATCTGGCGGACTTCACTTCGGGGTCCGCCCTGAACCGGAAAGCCGAAAACACCGGCAGCGTGAGCGAGGGGCACGCGGCGTCATCGGGGGCCCGACTTCTGGTCGCCGACGACAGCGAGCGGAACCTGGAGATCCTGGCGCGGCAACTCGAGCGCCAAGGCTACAGCGTGACGTGCGTCGGTAACGGAGTCGATGCGCTTCGTCTGCTCCGCGAGCGTTCGTATGACCTCGCGCTGCTCGATGTGCTGATGCCCGAGATGGACGGGTTCTCC
>NZ_CAJCHS010000020.1 GCF_903970205.1 Nevskia soli
ATGCCATACTGGTTCCATGCACGATCGCGTGAGTCCTTCGCCAACCGAGCGCGCCTCCGCACTTGCGGCGGAACTGCGGGCAATTTCCGGCAAACTCAAGCGGAAGCTGCGCGAGCAGGGCAGGCAGAGCGATTTGCGGCCTTCGCAAGTGTCCGTTGTGCTTCGTATTGAGAAAGACGGTCCCGCGGCAGTATCGAGCCTGGCTCGAGCGGAGGGAATGCGTCCTCAGTCGATGAGCGCCATCATCACATCGTTACTGGAAGCGGGATTGGTGAGCGGCTCTCCGGACCCGAACGATCGGCGGCAGACCTTGATGTCACTCTCCCGGAAATGTCAAAAATTGCTCAAGGACGGCCGCACCGCAAGGCAGGATTGGCTCACGACAACAATCCAGAAGAAGCTCTCTTACCAGGAACAGGAAAGGCTTGCTTCCGCCGTCAACCTGCTCGCGCGCCTCATTGAAGACTGATGCCTTCGCGTACCGCTACTCAACTCTCATTTAGATCCCTGTCGAGGAGAAGAACCCAGTGCCCGTTACAGCGCTTGATCCAAAGACCGCACTTATTGTCGTTGATCTTCAGAAAGGCATTATTGACTCACCCTTTATCCATCCGATCGCCGGCGTGATTGAGCGAACCTGCGTTTTGCTTAATGCCTTTCGCCGGCACGATCTCCCGGTCGTTCTGGTCAATGTCGCTGGGGGCCCGCCGGGCCGGACCGAACAGCCGCGCCGTTTCTCGACGCTCCCCGAGGGATTTAGCGATCTGATTCCGGAATTGGATCGCCAGACCGGCGATATCGTGGTTACGAAGCGGACATGGGGCGCATTCGCGAGTACGGATCTGGAGGCGCAACTGAGGGCCAACGCGGTAACGCAGGTTGTTGTCACAGGCGTGGCAACCGGAACCGGAGTCGAAGCTACTGCCCGACAGGCCTATGAGCAGGGATTCAACGTTACACTTGCCCTCGATGCCATGACCGATGCGCGCCCCGACGCGCACCAGTACAGCCTTACAAGCGTCTTTCCCCGGATCGGAGAAACGGGCTCAACCCTGGACATTCTTAACCTGCTGACTTACCTGCAGACTACGAGGAGCATATAACCATGACCTGGCTTCATCTTGTGTCGTACTTCTTTGGGGGAATTTTCCTGGCCAACGCCATTCCGCATTTTGTCAGCGGCATGATGGGACGGCCCTTCCAAACTCCCTTCGCCAAGCCGCCGGGTAAAGGGCTTTCCTCGTCTACCGTGAACGTTCTCTGGGGCTTCTTCAACGCCGTCGCCGGCTACCTTCTGGTAGTGCGCGTCGGCATCTTCGATCTGAGATCGATACGTGACGTGCTTGCTCTCGCGGTTGGCGCACTGCTGATCAGCCTCCAGTTGGCGCGCCATTTCGGCCAGTTTCATGGAGGCAATTCCCCGGAACGTTCATGAAGAATCCGGCGGCGGGTGTTTTCCGCGCTTTGAACATCTTCAATTTTCGTGTGTGGTCAGCGGGCGCTCTGGTTTCCAACATCGGGACATGGATGCAACGTGTTGCTCAGGACTGGCTTGTCCTTACGCAACTCACGCATCATGATGCCTCCGCGCTGGGAATCGTCATGGCGCTGCAGTTTGCACCGCAGCTTCTTTTGTTGCCCTGGACCGGATTTGCCGCGGATCATCTCAACCAGCGCAAGCTCCTGATGGTTACACAGGCGACGATGGGGGTTTTGTCGCTGGCTTTGGGAATCCTTACGATTACGGGCAGCGTCCGTCTTTGGCAAGTCTATGTATTTGCGTTCTTGTTTGGCTCGGCGGCCGCATTGGATGCTCCTGTGCGCCAGACTTTCGTGGCCGAGTTAGTGGGTGACGAGCACTTGCATAATGCAGTCGCGCTCAATTCGACATCGTTCAATGCCGGCCGAATGGTAGGTCCCGCGGTTGCCGGTTTCGTCATTGCGACGGTGGGGACAGGTTGGGCGTTTGCAGTTAACGGCCTATCATTCGCCGCGGTTTTGATTTCGATGTCACTGTTACGCGCGTCCGAACTGTATCCAAACACGCGAGCTCGAGGTAGCGCGGGAGGATTTCTGGAAGGATTCCGCTACGTCCGCGGCCGCCAGGATCTCCGGGCAATTCTGGTGATGCTCTTTCTGATTGGGACCTTCGGGCTCAACTTCCCGATCTTTACTTCGACGATGGCCGTCAAGGTCTTCCACAGCGATGCCCGCGGCTTCGGACTGCTGTCCTCTATCATGGCGATCGGCAC
The DNA here is from genome assembly GCF_903970205.1 of Nevskia soli. Lineage (GTDB taxonomy): Bacteria > Acidobacteriota > Terriglobia > Bryobacterales > Bryobacteraceae > Bog-113. The sequence goes on from NZ_CAJCHS010000020.1 coordinate 2,253, forward strand.
CATCTCCGGAGCGCTGATCGCCGCAGGCCGCGACAAGCCGAAGTTCGGCTCGTTACTCGCCGGCTCAACGGTCTTCGGGATCGGATGCACTTTCGGCGCGCTAGCCCCCGGTTACTGGTGGTTCGCCGCGGCTCTCGTGGTCATTGGAGTTGCGGCCTTGACACTTACCAACGCCACCAACAGTATGATGCAGCTCTCGACGGAGCCCGCCATGCGCGGCCGAGTCATGGCCCTTCGGCTCGCTGTCGCGCTTGGCGGTACGCCGATAGGAGCTCCGATCGTGGGTTGGGTCGCAAATCGTTTCGGTCCCCGGTGGGCACTGGGCGTAGGCGCGTCATCGGGGTTTGCCGCCGCCCTGGTTGCGATATATGTCCTGACGCGGCGAACCGTCAAAGTAGTCAAGCCGGGAAGCTACGAACCGGCGGAACGTGTCGGCTGAACGTGCGCCGAAGATCTCCTCAATAAAATCGCGCATCGCCTGAGGTACGATAAACGCTTGCGGCGACTTTGGGCCAGTTTACTTCTTGCCTTTTTCAGCGTCTCGCTGATCAGCCCGGCCGTGTCCACCGATTCGGATTCGAATCTTCCAGCATGCTGCCGGCGGCTTGGTAAGCACCATTGCTCCATGCCCGTGAACCCTTCGCCTGGCCCGGCCATGCGATCGGCTCGTTGTCCATCGTTCCCGGAAACAATGGCCCCGAGTATTATCGGCGGCGCCTTCATCTTGAGCCTCGCAGCGTCGTCATTTGTCCGGTTCCTCGTTCGCCCCTTAGCACCTGGTCCGGTTCAGATCTCCGGACTGACCGCGCTTAACGGCTCTCATCAAGTACGCGGTCCCCCCGTCTCTCCCGCCTTCGCATAGCTCATTCCAATAGCGTTCGCAGAACTTATTTCATCGGGAGGAGAAATCCGTCATGGACCGACGTGTATTCTCGCTCGGCAGCATCGCGCTGTTGAGCGCATTACAGCGGGTTGCCGCGCAGACTGCGGCATCTCAAACCAAAACAGAACCCATGCACGCGAGCATTCCATCCGGGGCGCCGCAACAAATCGCGATGGTCGTATACCCGCAAATGACTGCGCTCGACCTGATTGGTCCGCAGACATTACTGGCGGCCCTGGGAAATGTCAACGTTCATCTGATCTGGAAGAGCAGGGAACTGGTCACATCCGACAACGGTCTGGTTCTACAACCCACCATGAGTTTCGCGGATTGTCCGCGGGACTTGGAGGTTCTTTTCATCGGGGGCGGCGCCAAAGGAACGATCGCCCTCATGAGGGATCCGGGGGTGCGCGAGTTTCTAGCAGACCGGGGAGCACGAGCGCGTTACGTCACCAGCGTCTGCACCGGTTCGCTGGTGCTGGGAAGCGCGGGCTTGTTACGCGGCTATAAAGCTACATCTCATTGGGCTTTCAGGGAGGCTCTTCCCTTGGTGGGCGCGGAACTCGCGCCCGGGCGCGTGGTAGAAGATCGTAATCGCATAACCGCCGGGGGAGTAACCGCTGGAATCGATTTCGGTTTGCGTCTAGCAGCGCGGCTTCGCGATGAACGCTATGCGCAGATGTTGCAGCTTGCGTTTGAATATGATCCGCAGCCTCCTCTGCATGCCGGCAACCCGGAATCGGCGCCCGCCGAGGTCAGCGATCATCTGCGATCCATGTATTCTCCCGTGCTGACCGATTTCGAGACCGCCGCCAAGGAGGTCCGAAAAACGTGGCCCGCATAACACTCAGGGCCGGCGAGTATATCGAGGCCGTTTGTGAAGGGGATCTAGTGCTGCAACAGGTACACCGCGTGGATCTATCGAAATGAAGTATCGTGTTCCGGCCGCGGCTCTCGTAGTCATCTGTCTGTTCGGCGCTCTCATTGCGCCCGCTTTCGCCGGAACAGGTGCATTCCAACCGAACTGCTGTCGCAATCACAAGAACTGCTGCCCCAGATCGAAGGCGGATACCGCTACCTCCGGCGCGTGGGCGTCTGGGAGTTTTTGCTCACAAGGTTGCTGTCGGCTGGCGGCGCTCGTAGGTCCAAGCGCTTTCGTTCCGGCCGAGGGTTACGCGCCGTTCGGCTTTGCCGAACAAAGATCGCAGACTAATTTCGGTCGTGAACGTCCGCTGCACGCTGACGCGCCCGCGTTTGCACTGTTTGGCAGACCTCCTCCCTCTCTCTGACACAAGCCTCGATTTTAAGCCGTTTCGTCGTGCGCGTTTTTGTTTTAAGGGAGAGAGAGGGAAAGGTCAAAAAGTGAAGAGCATTTCTACAGCGGTTGGAATTCTGTGTCTATTGGTCTGCAGTCCCCTGCTGCGGGCTACAATCTTCGGAAGAATACAAGGGATCGTGCATGACCCGCAGCACCGGCCTGTTAAGGGAGCATCGATAAAACTTGCGGCGGTGACTTCGGAATATTCCCAAACAGCCCAATCGGACGAGAACGGGGAGTTTTTGTTCACTAGTGTTCCCCTGGGAGATTACAAGATCACGGTTACGCAGGCTCAGTTCGAGACTTCCGAGGAGACCGTAACCGTTACTTCCGGCGCCTCGCCGGTTCTTCACTTCCGGCTGGCGATCGCGCCGTTAAATCAAACTGCTGTGGTGGTAGGGCAGACGGAAGAATCCAAAATGGATTCAGTGACGCCGACCGCTCTGGTGGACCGCGAGGACATCGCTCAAACCCCGGGCGCCGACCGCACCAACAGCATGGCGATGATCACCGACTATACGCCGGGAGCTTATGTGACGCACGACATGCTGCACATGCGCGGGGGGCATCAAGTGGATTGGCTCATCGACGGCGTGCCCGTGCCCAATACCAACATCGCCACCAATCTCGGTCCGCAGATTGACCCAAAGGACATCGACTATCTCGAGATCCAGCGCGGCAGCTATGAGGCCGAGTACGGCGACCGCACCTACGGCATTTTCAACATTGTGCCACGCACCGGCTTCGAGCGCGACAATGAGGCTGAACTGGTGCTTTCGGGCGGCAACTGGTATCAAACCAACGATCAGATCAACTTCGGCGGGCACACCGAGCGGTTCGCCTACTACGCCAGTTTGAATGGAAATCGAAGCGACTATGGGCTTCAGCCGCCGATTGGTCAAGTCGTAAATGATGCGGAGAACGGTTATGGGGGGTTCGCTTCGTTCATCTTCAACGCGAGCCCATCCAACCAGTTTCGGGTAGTGGCTTCTCTGCGCCAGGATTATTACCAGATCCCGATTGACCCCAATCCCAACTCATCGGGAAATGCGGTCTATCCCAGCTACGGTCTTCATGACAGTGAACGCGAACCCGATGGTTACGTCACTTTCTCGTGGGTTCACACCTTTAATCCGGACCTGCTGCTAACCGTTTCACCCTTCTTTCACTACAACCAGGCCAGCTATACCGGGGGTCCGAACGATGTTCCCGTGATCTCGACCGTGGACCAGACGGCCAACTATGTTGGCGCGCAAGCCAGTCTGAATATCACCGCGGTAAAGTACAACGACATTCAAGTAGGCGTCTACGGGTTCGTACAGCACCAGCGTAACTACTTCAACAACGTGTTTACGGATTGCGCCCCGGACTGCCAGAACTACGGCCCCTCTTCGGCTTCGGTGACCGGGGGCGTGGGGGAGGTGTTTCTCAGCGACCGTTTCAAGGTGACCTCCTGGCTGACCCTGATCGCCGGGTTGCGCCAGGTTCACTTCGGGACCCCGGGAGTGCAAGCGGAATCGGGCGTGATCGAGAACGCGACGGACCCGCGCTTTGGCCTAGCCATCCGAATCCCCAAGATCAATTGGGTTTTTCATGGCTTCTACGGTCATTTTTATCAGCCGCCGCCACTGCTAACGGCTACGGGTCCTTTGCTCGAATTGGCCACGAGCCAGACTTTGACCTTCGCCCCGCTGAAGGGGGAGCGCGATGAAGAATACCAGTTCGGCGTCTCAATTCCCTTTCATGGCTGGGTGCTGGAAGAAGATACCTTTCAAACCAAAGCGCAGAATTGGCTGGACCACAATAACATCGGGGAATCGAACATTTTCTGGCCCATCACCTGGACGGCTGCTTTGATTCAGGGATGGGAAACCACGCTTCGATCTCCGCGCATTTGGCATCGGGCTCAGATTCACCTGGCCTATTCCAATCAGATCGCCCAGGCGACGTCTCCGATCACGGGAGGTGTGGTCTGCCCCCTTCCCATTTCACCGGCCTGCCCCGTGGCCATTCCGACTGGATATTCGCCGGTGGATCACGATCAAAGAAACACGTTGAACTTCGGCGTCAACGGCCGGCTTCCGTGGCAGGTGTTCGCTTCCACCAATGTCTATTACGGCTCCGGATTTACCAACGGATTGCCGGACGCGGAGTATCCCGGAGACTATCTCCCTCAGCACACGACATTCGATGTTTCGCTGGGAAAGAGTTTTGGGGAAAGCGACAAATACAGGGTTTCCGTGACCGCTCTGAACGTAGCGAATCGTCGCGTGCTACTCGACAACAGCCTAACTTTCGGAGGATTTCATTTCAATGATCCGCGGCAGATTTATGCGGAATTTCGCTGGAAGTTTCACTACTAGCGGAAAGGACGCGGGGCGCGATCCGTTTTGCGCGAGTTCCCGAAGAGAGCCCTACCAGAAGAAAGATACTTCGGGTTACCCTAGAAGCCCGTGGTAGTAACCGCTCCGTCACCGTCGCGGCTCTGTAACTTACTGTTCTACTGAGCCGCGCCCGTGAGTAAGCGGTACTTTTTGATTACTGCCACGGGCTCCCAGTCACCTTGGCATCTCCGTGGATGAGCCACGCGTCGACCTCGGCTATATCCGGGCCCAAAGTCTTGCTGCTGCCCCTACGGGGTGACCCATTTCAGTGAGGACATATATGTTCGGGTGGCGAGTTCTCGTAAAATGGAGAACGAACTCGTGCTCGTGACGCGATTGTGAAAAGGCTTCGCCGGGTCGGCGATGCCGGTTCTGCATCCATGGGACGAGCGAGCGGTGGAGCCGTAGCCCGCCCAGATCCGCCCTGCCGGCCATCGGCAAATACGGGCCGCGTTGAAAACACGGTCTTTCTAAAAAAGTTCTAAAACAACTTGATTTCCAGCCGATAACATCCTATTCTCGATTAACAAACCAAACAATCACTGTTTAGGTGGGAGGACTGCTGCTAGGGGCGTCTCTCCGGGGGGTACGTCAGGAATGAAAAACGGTCGAATGCTATTCGCTGCGCTTGCGGCCCTCTCGGCTGCAACGCTCCTTCATGCGCAGACATCGGAGGTTTCAGGACGCGTTGTCGATAGCTCCAAAGCCGCGGTGGCGGGGGCGAAAGTAGGGCTGATCCGCACGGAGAACGGCAATCGCCGGGACACGGTGACGAGCGGCGAAGGCTATTACAATTTCCCGCTGCTGGTCTCGGGAACGTACACCGTAACCGTGGAAAAGGAAGGTTTCGAAAGAATGGTTCGGGAGGGTATCACGGTCCAAACCGGCGATATCAGCACCGTGGATATCGAGCTGACCGTAGGCTCGGTCTCGCAATCGGTGGATGTGCAGGCGGACGTGCCGCTGCTGCAGTCGGAATCCGCCGCCGTGTCGAACGTAATCGAAAACAAAACCATCGCGGACATGCCCTTGCTCGACCGGCGCTCGGCGCAACTGCAGCGCCTAGGCGGATTCGTCGTGCCGAACGGAACGGGCGCCTCGGCGACTTTCGCGATCGCCGGCGGCCGCGGCAACAACGCCAACTATCTGATCGACGGGGGTACGGCGCAAAACCTCACGTTGGGCGTCCCCACGCTGGTATACGATCCCCCCGTGGAATCGATGCAGGAATTCAATGTTTCGGTAAGCGACTACGCCGCGGAGTTGGGCAGGACCGGCGGGGGCGTCATCCAGATGACCACGAAGTCCGGGACGAACGCGTTTCACGGTTCGGTTTACGAGTTTTTCCGCAACGACGATCTCAACACGCGCACTTTTTTTGCGAAGACGATTCCGGAACTGCGCTACAACCTGTTCGGCGGCAGCGTCGGCGGACCCATCATCAAGAACAAGACGCAGTTTTTCTTCAACTATGAAGGCAAACGTCAGATCGCGGCGGTTGACCAGCGCCTCAACGTTCCGACTTTGGCGGAGGACGAGGGAAACTTTTCGGCGGATTCTTATGTCGTCAAAAATCCCACCACGAAAATGCCGTTCGCGAATAACATTATTCCGGCGAGCATGCTGGACGCGGTGGGGTCCAAGCTCGCGCTGTTCTATCCCGCGCCCAACGTTCCCGGCGCGGCTTCGGGGAAGGGAAATTTCAACGCCAATGACCCGACCACGACGACGGCAAACGATTACGTGGCCCGCGTCGACCACACCTTCAACGAAAACAACAGAATGTTCGTGCGCTTCCTCGGCGAGCCGCTAACCGTCGACACGGCGCCGATCCTTCCCCAGCCCGCAGCCGATCCATTCGGTGTGAATAATCTGGATTATTACTACAACCTTTCCGGAACTTACTACCATAACTTCACGCCGACCACGATTAACGAAGCTCGCTACACCTGGACGCTGCGTAAGGCTTTCGTGGTCTCCTCAGGAGTGGGTTCCACAGTAGACTCGCAAATCGGTCTGACGGGGGTGAACGAGGCGTTCTTTCCCACGGTGGTGGTGAACGGGTTTCAAACTCTGGGGGCTCCCTCGCAGCAACAACGCCTGCAGGGTCCCATTCGCAGCGACGCGGCTGACGACAATCTGACATTGGTTCGGGGTAATCACACGTTCAAGGTGGGCGTGGAATACCGCTATGCATCGAATCTCGATAAGTATTCGCCGACCGCCGGCGGTTCGTTCACGTTCAACAACGTCGCCACGGGCAGCGCGCTGGCCGCGCTCGAACTGGGATGGGTCGACCAGGCCAGTCTTCTGGCCACTTATCCCTTACATACCCGCGCCGATTCTTATGCGGCCTTTATCCAGGACGACTGGCGCGTCACGCCCAAACTGACCTTGAACCTAGGACTACGCTACGACATCGACGAGCCGCGATGGGAAGAGCAAAACCGGCAGAATTCGTTCAACGAAACCGCCATCAATCCGGTTTCCGGAACTCCCGGCATCATCACGTTCTCGGGGATAAACGGGGTGAGCAAATACGCGAACAATTGGGACCTGGACAATCTGGGACCGCGCTTAGGATTCGCCTACAAACTAACCGACAAGTGGGTGCTTCGCGGCGGCGGCGCGGTGCTGTACCTCGGCGAATACGACCAAGCCACCCCCATCGTCGCCAACACCGGTTTCAGCACGCAGGGAAGCTTTGTATCCCCGGACAACGGCGTTACACCGGCGTTCCTGTTGCAGAGCGGCCTGCCGCCTGTGTCGTCGCCGACCGTCTCGCAGCTCACGCCGGGCTACGGCGCCGTGCCGGTGGGCTCCAAGCCCACAACTTCAGTGGCGTTCTTCAATCCGAATCGCGCGAACGGGTATATCTACAACGCGAGTTTCGATATTCAGCGGCAACTCGCGGGCAACCTGCTTCTGGATATCGGTTATCTGGGAACGTTCGGTCATAAGCTGCCGGCGCCCGACGCCCAGAGTATCGACCAGGTTCCGACGGACGAGCTTCGCGCGGGGAACACGCAGATTCTGAGACCCTTCCCGCAGTTCAGCAACGTGCAGATTATTGCCCCCGACATTGGCGCATCCAAATACGAGGGCCTGAACCTCGGGATCGAAAAGCGCTATTCCAAAGGCCTGTTATTCAAGTTCAACTACACCTTCTCCCATATGATGGACAACATCGACTCGCGCAATGAGTTAGCTGCATTCCCGGGCGTCGATTCGTTTACCAATTACTACAACCAGGGGAACGACTGGGGGAACTCGGGAAACGACGTTCGCCAACGGGTGGTATTCAGCACCATCTATGAACTCCCCTTCGGCCAAGGGCGCGCTTTCGGAACAGGGAATAAGATTCTGGACTTCGTGGCGGGCGGATGGTCGGTAGGCGCCGTAATGGAAGCGCGCACCGGAACGCCTTTGAGCCCCGTCATGCTGAACAACACCACCAACTCATTCTCGGACGGCGAACGTCCGAATGTGGTGGGTTTCTGGCAAATGCCGGCCGGCCGCACGACGGGTCAGCAACTCGCGGAGTGGTTTAACACGGCTGCGTTTGCAGCTCCCGCGCCGTATGTGTTCGGAGATGCGGGCCGTACCTTCGGCGTAGGGCCCGGACTATTCACCCTGGACAGCTCACTGCTCAAGAATTTCAAGATCGGCGAGCGGTTCGTCCTGCAGTTCCGCCTTGAAGCGTTGAATGTTACCAATCATCCGAACTTCGCGAATCCCAACACCCAGTTCGGCAGCGCGGCGTTCGGCCAGATTACAAGCGAGGTTGCGGGCAACCAATCGCGCATTCTCCAGCTTGGTATGCACCTGCAATTCTGATAGGTAGGAACCGGAAGGAGCTGTTCTGATCGGCTCGCAAATCCGTTCGCCCGCATCGCGACCGGCGCCTTCCGTTCCGCGCCGGTCACCCGGGTGTTTGTGTTCGTGCCCATCCCGGGAGGAAGCTCGGCCGCACTTTCGAAAAGCCCGGAGGAGAACAGACGAGTTCCGCCCCCGATAGCGGAGAAGCATCGTTCGATCGCCTACCATTCAATAAGGAACGCGGCAGCCTCGGCGCTACTTCCTACGGAGTTACCGCGAGCTTAAAAACCGTCCCACATCCCTCGCCGAAGCATCCGCCGACAAGCCCTCCGGAGATGGTCGTCCCGAATAAATTGTATACTCCACCAGTCGGAAACGCCAGAATGCCCGACTCGGGATTTGCCCCGTCGGCGAGTCCCGTGAATGTGTACAGTACCAGCTCCTTGCCTGGCGTCGTAGCACTCACAGCGAACACCAGGCCGCATCCAATGGCGCAGTTACTCGTAGTACTCCCGCCGTAAGCAGCCGTTCCGGCGACGAAACCGGATGACTGAATGTAGCCTAGACTTCCGATCGGGTTGCCTCCGTCCGCGCCGCCCGTGAAGTTATAAAGGTCCGTGAAAGTCCCAGTGCTGCTTATCTTATATACAACCCCTTGACCGGAAGTGCCGCCTTGCGGAGTAACACCGAATAGATTCCCCGCACTATCCATAATCACTCCCGATTCCGGACTCTGCCCGTCGATGCCGCTGCTCTCGAAGCTATGGAGGAGAGTTACGGCTCCGGACGGACTCACCTTGAATACAGTTCCATTGTCCCCGGCGCCGCCCTCCTCCGTCGTGCCGTATAAGTTGCCGGACGAATCGATAATCAGGTTCGAGTCGGGGAACGCGCCGTCGTTCGGCGAACCCTGGAAGGCATGGAGAACCGTGTATACACCGGCTGGGCTTAACTTGAAAACCACTCCGTAGCTACCCGCGGTCCCTCCGCCATGGAGCGTAGCGCCATATAGGTTCCCGGACGAGTCGGGTATCAGCGCCCCGTCGGGATGATATCCGCGCGCGGTGTCACGGAAGCTATGAAGAATGGTTTGGGTCCCGGTTGGGCTCAACTTGAATACCAGGCCATCGCCGTATTCGCCCCCTAAGCCCGCGGTCCCGTACAGGTTGCCCGCACCATCCTGTTTCAGGCCGTTGGGGATCTCGCCGTTCGATCCGGTGGCAGTGTACAAGACACTCTCCTCCCCGGTCGCGGTGACCTTGAATACCACGCCGCATCCAGAGGGCGGCGGCGACGCATACTCGCAGCTGGGGTCGCCTCCTTTGCTCGTCGGGCCGTAGAGATTCCCCTCCTTATCCTCGATGAGGGCGGCTCCGGTGGTCGGAATTCCCCCGTCCGCTGCGCCGGTGAACGTGTAAAGTACGGTAAGCGTGGAATTCTGACCATAAGCCGCCCACGGACTGGATAGACAAAGGACAAGGGCCGGCAAGGTCAGTTGGAACGATTTTGATGGCATGTAGTTTCTCCGAAAGATTGCGGAAAGATCTGCGGCAAAGAGGGCCAAACGTCTGTCGCTGGAGGCCAGTATATCGCGGGCTAACTCTCGCGCACCCCGGCTTTCGCCAGCGTCGCGCGCCCCTTTTCGAGGCCAAGCCGCGCGCCTTCCTCGGGCGTCATCTGCGCCAGCCCGCGCCCGAAAACCTCGACGCTCAACGCATCCTCATACCCGATCTTCGCCAGCGCTTGCAGAAACCCCGTCAGGTTGATCACGCCTTCGCCCGGCATCAGCCGCTCGTTGTCGCGAATCTGATCCGGAGGCAGATTGGGCGAGTCGTTGAAGTGGACGGTGACGATCCGTTCCTTCCCGGCATCGAGGATGTCCTGGACCGTCGCCCCCGCATGATGCCAGTGCCAGGTGTCGAGCGTCAGCCCCACATTCGAGCCGCACTCTTTCGCGAATTCCAGCATCTCCGGCATGCGCCAGATGAATTCGTTCGGGAACTGCTTGCGCAGATGCAGCGGGCCAAGGAATTCGAGCCCCAGCCGCACATGCGATCGCGCCAGAATATCCGCGCTCCGGGTAAATCGCTCTTTGTAGATCTTCCGCAGCTCTGCTTTCGGAGTGGGGCTGGACGGCATGATGTACGTCATCATGCGAGGGCAGCCGATGGCCGCGGCAAACTGCGCTGCCGGCTCCAGCTTAGGGAGCGACTCTTCAAACGTTTTGTCGTCCTTCCGAAACTCGACGGGGAAGTCGGTGATCGCCGGCCGTATTTTCAAGCTCGCGAGCAGGTCCCGGGTTGACGCGAAGCCTTCCCGCATGGCGGCGCCTTCCATAACGTCGGTGCCTTTATATCCAACCTTGGCGGCGAGCCGCGCGAAATCCGGCCAGGGCACCCGTCCCGTGGTGAGCTGGTTATTTAAGGATAAGTACATGCAGGCTCCATACTACATGAGCCTAAAGTCTTGAGCCGAAGCCGCCGATAGGCTTACATGTCCTCGATTTCCATATCGTTAAACGGAATCGAAGCGGCTCAGGATCGCTTCGATGGATCTGCGCAACGCATTGCCGTAAAAGGTGAATTGCCTCAGGATTCGATTGAACTCGTCAACGCGCGCAACGAGATCGCATCCGACGAAAACGCGATCCAGATCGCCGAACAGATCGCGCAGAGCGCGATCGATCTCGTCGGGTAGCCGATGCTGAAAACGTTGAAGTAAGTATTGGCCGATGAACCACACATGGCCCGCGGTCCATTCTGGGGAATGAAGCTGCAGTATTGGAGTCGCTGCAAAATACCACATACTGAGCCGCGACGGTGACGGAGCGGTTACAACCGGGCATCCGCTTTCTCGCGGCAAAAGCATTCGAAAGGTTCTTTTCCGGAGCACCAGCTCCGTTACCGTCGCGGCTCAGTATGCTGACAGGTGTTTTCAGAACAACACGGGACCACTCAATCCGCATCCTACCCTGTTCAATCCGGCGTTGCAGGAGGCCCTGCTGAGCCGCGACAGCAATGGAGCTGGTGCTCCGGAACAGAACCGTCGAATGCTTTTTGCCGCGCGAGAGCGGAATGCTCCTCGTGCGCCTTGCTTCCGCGTTTTCATTCCCCAGGGTGGCAGCTATTTCTGCAGCGCTTTAATATCGGCGGGAATATCGAAACGATTCGGCGGAACCGGCGCATTCAGATCGACCTTCTCCAGGTGGATTTCGAACTGCTGTCCCGCGACGTTTTGCACCATCTTGGTCGGTATCGTAAGATCGCCTTCCTTCTTGTAATCGCTGAACGCGATCTCCACCGGAGCTTTCCCCATCGGAGTATCCACCGTCATTGCGCTCTTCAGGACCAGACCCGAATCTTTGTCGTACCATTCCGTTTCCGAGCTTCCCGATTGCGGCGTCAGCACGACTTTGTAAGCGGGTTTCCCATCCACGTCATCGATACCCGTTACTTCCGCCGACTTGTAGTACTTCTTCCAGTTGGTATGAATATCGGTTGCCGCGGATCGAATCTCAGCCGCTGCCTCATCGCCCGCCTTGATGCGCGCCCCGGTCATCGGAGAGATCTCCCACGCGATGGTTCCATCGCTGCCTTCTTCGACTTTGCCGACACCCTGGATGTCAATCAGCGCATAGCTCTTGTTCGGAGCCGCGGAGTACATGGTCAAATCGCCGGTAATTCCTTGAGCCGGCATCACAAACTTACCCGTCCCGACCATTGTCTTAACGGCGTCGTAAGCCTTCGCGCCGCCGGTAACGTCGACATAGTGCTGCAGCACGGTATCCGCTGAAGGTAAAGGCCCGGTGGGCTTAGCGGCAGCGGACGCATCGACGTCCGGTTTCGCCACGGCCGCCGGCATCGGCGGAGTCGCCCCAGTTGCCGGGGCCGCTGTCTGCCCTGCCAGCGAAATCGCCATCAGCCCCGACAAAGCCAGCCCCGATAAAACCAAATTCATTTTCATTGCGTTATTCCTTTCGTATTCATCGAAGCTCTCGCTCCCTGTCTGATCCAATCGACCGCCGCATCGAGCGCCGGGTCTTTCCCCGCAAGCAAGGCCGCCCTGGTCAGCGGTTTCGTTTCGTCCGGCGTCACACCGGCGCCTTCCAGAACCTTGCCGCTTTGCGAGGTATAAGATGCCGCCGCAAACTGAAAGGCATCGCCATTCGGCAGACGCTCGATCATCGATGGCAGCGCCGCGCCCGCGGACCGGGTTCCAAAGATACGCGCGCGCCCTAAATCCTGCATGCCGCCCGCGAAGATCTCCGAAGTCGACGCCGAAAGTCCATCGATCAGCACAGCCACCTTGCCCGGAAAGACCGGCGGCCGCGGATTCACGACGAACTTGAGCGGCAACTCGCGCATCTGCATCGTCCCGAGCCTTTCGTCGGGCTGCGCAACAAAGTAACCCGCAATGCCGGTTGCCAGCAGGCCGATCCCGCCCGGATTGCCACGCAGATCGATCACGATTCCGGCGCAACTCATGCAGCTGCGCACCGCATCCTGAAACGCCGGAACTAAGTGCGCCGGATCCAGAAACAAATTGAACCGGATATATTCCACATCGTTCCCGATGCGCTTCGATTCGATCCAGACATGCTCTTCCGGCAGATAGCCGAACTTCGAAGGCGTGCCGCGAAACGCCTCTCGATCCAGCGAGAGGAGCACGCGCTTATCATGCCCATCGCGGAACTCGATATCGACCGGATTGCCCGCCGGTCCCCATAAGCGGGAGAGCACGACGCGGCTCAGCATCATGTCCCGCATGGTCGATTTCGCGTACGTCCCAGCCGTGCGCGTGAGTGCCGGGGCGAGGTTCTCGTCATTGATTGCTTTGATCGTCCATCCCGGCCGGACGCCTTGACGCGCCGCCGGCGATTTCGGCTCGACTTCCACCACCACCGCCTCTTGGTCTATTACGCGGATATCGATGCCCGGAGTTCCATCTTCTTCACCGGCCGCCGGAGCCGCGCTTACCGGTGCGTCATCGGCCGCCTTTACGGGGTTCGCCAAGTCGTGGTAAACCTCGCCCGGGATGACAGCGTTATGGCTCTCATGCAGGCGCGCCAGCATCTCGCCGATGATCTCGCGTACCTCGGCTTCAGATTGCGCGCTTTCCACCTTGGGCCGCAACTCCGCGCGAACGGCTTGCCAGTCCAGCCCGCCCATCTTCGGATCCCAATGCTTCTCCTGGACGGTCGACCAGACTTTATCGAAGGATTCGAGGTTCGCGCGCTGCTGCTCGGGAGTCAGCGCCGCGAAGATCGGAATAGCAATGAGGAGGGGAAGAAGGAACGCGATGCGGCGCAAACAGATGATCCATCTTCAGTTTAACTGCCCGACTTATAGATATCAGGCGGGTAGATATCAGGCGGGCGCTTCGAGCGGATCGCCGGCCTTACATATCGTTGAACCGAATCTCGATATCCATGCTCACCGCCACCGGTTTGCCATCCTTCGCCGCGGGCTGAAAGCGCCACTCCCGCACGGCCTTGATCGCGCAGTCGTCCACATCGCGTGCTACGCCTCGCACGACCCGCGTCTTCTTCACTACGCCTTTCGAATCGATGACAATGCGCAGAAGCACCGTTCCGTCCAGCCGGAAACCCTGTCCCGAATACTCGGGCATCACCTGGTGGACTACCTTGGGCGCGACAATCCCCGGCGCCATTTCATAGACGCGCTCTTCCTCGCTCTCTGGGGCGGCCTGAGGTGCGGCATGCAGTAACGATAGACCCTGGATCCACGGAAGGCACTGCGCCGCGGAACAAAGCACGGCGCGCCGCGAACGCGGAAGTGCCACGGAGTTCATCGTGAAAGGGAGACGACACTCAACCCCCGATGGTTTCGCGACGCGGCATCAAGGCGCACGTACCTCAGCCTGTTTAACCGAACTTTACAAAGAGAGATGACTACTTCGTTGCAGCCGACTGCGATTGACCGGGAAGCGTGAAAGCGTCGAGATGGTCGCCGGCGCCAACCACCAGGTACTGCCGCCCGTCCAGTTCGTAAGTCATCGGCCCGTTGCTGACCCTGGCCTCGAGGGCCGCATGCCACAGAATCTTCCCGCTGGCCGGATCGAACGCGATCAGGTTATGCGACGGATCGCCCGCGAACAGCAGGTTCCCCGCGGTCGTCAGAATGCCGAGAATGCCGCCGGTATGGCCCGGATAGACGTGCTCCCAGCGAATCTTGCCGGTCTGGTAATCGATGGCTTTCAACGCGGCCTCCGACCAGACGCCGCTGTCCCGCCCGCCGTAGCCTTCCGGCCGGTCGTCGGTGTCGGTGAGGTAGAAAACGCTGTAAGACTGCGCGGTGCTGACGTAGAACAGGCCGGTCTCCGGATCGAAGCTCGGCGGCGGCCAGTTCGTCGCGCCATCGGACGCCGGCGTAACGAGTGTTCCGTCCGGTTTCGGTTCCTTCGACGCATCGGGGATCGGTTCACCGCGCGAATCGACGCCCTTCGACCAGTTGATGGTGTTATAAGGAACGCTCAGCAGGTTCTTGCCGGTCACGCGGTCCAGAAGGAAGAAATACCCGTTGCGGCTAGCCTGCGCGAGCAGCTTACGCGGCTTTCCATCAATGACTCCGTCGAAGAGAACGGGTGTCTGCACCGCATCCCAATCGTGAGTATCATGCGGAGAAGACTGGAATGCCCAGACAAGCTTACCGGTATCGACATTGAGGGCGACGATGGAACAGGTCCAAAGGTTGTCGCCTTTACGGCCTTGTCCGGCATGCACCGGATTCGGATTCCCGGTGCCCCAGTAGATAAGCTTCAACTGCGGGTCATAAGTGCCGGGCATCCAGGTCATGCCGCCGCCGTGCGCCATCGATTCCTTATTGGGCCAGGTTTCCGATCCGGGCTGCCCCGGCTTCGGCTCGCTATCCCATCGCCACTGAACCTTGCCGGTTTCCGGATCGCGGGACTCCAGATAGCCCGGCACATCCAGCGAATCGCCGCCCACCCCGACCAGGACATGGTTGCCGATTACGATCGGCGCGGGTGTCGCGAAGTATTGCTGCTTAACGTCGGCGATCTCCACGCTCCAGCGCATTTTGCCGGTGTTCTTATCGAGCGAGATGAGGTGGTCGTCGGGCGTCTCGAAGAAGAGCTTGTTCTCGTAGATGCCGACGCCGCGGTTTCCTATGTGAATGCCGCCGCTACTCTCCCACTTGAAGTGCCAGAGTTCTTTCCCGGTGCGCGCGTCCACGGCCCACGCATGATCGGGAACGGTAAAGTAGAGGACGCCGTTAACTTCCAGCGGCGTCGCTTTGATTTGCGCGCCGAAAGGACCGCCTCCCGCGCCGGTATCGGCTTTGTAAGACCACGCGAGGCTTAGATTGCGAACATTCGACGCATTGATCTGGTTGAGCGGACTGAACCGCCGGCCCGAGTAATCGCCGTTGTAAGTGGGCCAGGTATCGGTCGGAGGTTGACTTAGCTTGGCGGGATCGAGTTCCTGCGCTCGCAGGGCGGCCCCGGCGCACAACACGGAAAGGAGCAGAAAGCTGCGCTTCACTTCAGGGTCTCCAGGTAAGCGAGGATGTTATGCATATCGGCGTCCGTATATTGCTTCAGTAACTGCTCGTGACCGAGGAGCGGATCGTGAATCTCTACCTTAGTCATGCCGTTGTCTTCCAGCGGGATCGTCCGGCGCTGCCCGTTCGCATCGAGCAGCGTGATGCTGAAATCATCCTGCGCGAGCAGACTTCCGGAAACCGTTTGACCGTCGGGCATCGTCACCGTCGCCGTCACCTGACCTTTCGGATCGGGAGGCGGTCCGGGCTGGCCGGGGTAACGACGCGTCACCGGATACAAGAAGCGCGATTGCAGCGCGGGCGGATCGAACTTCGCTGCGATGTGCGCCAGATCGCCCGCAGCCGAATGGCAGGTTGCGCAGTGCGCGTCAAAGTAGGCGTGCCCGGCTTCGGGATTACCGGTGACGACGTTCAGTATCTTGTACTCCATGCGATTGGCGACCGCCTGCGAGCGCGAAACAAAGAACGCGGCGAGATCCTTAATCTGCGCATCGGTGAACGCGAACTTCGGCATGCCCTGGGCGGGGCGACCGTTCAGG
>NZ_CAJCHS010000021.1 GCF_903970205.1 Nevskia soli
TGGCGCTGCGGTTTCTTGCTTCGCATTCGGCTCCGCATTCGTGAAGCTCGCCACCGCTTCCTGCGTGCTCGTGTAGAGCGGAAACATGCGAGTTAGCCGCGTCATTTCCATTGCATCTTTAACGCGCGCCTGCGGCTCGGCGATTTTCAACACGCCGCCGGCAGCCTTGGTCCTGGAATAGCCTAGCGCCAGTACGCCCAGGCCCGCGCTGTCGATAAATGTCACTCCGGCAAGGTTCAATACGATGTTCGGCGTGCCTTCGGTGCACAGCTGCTCAATCGTGCCGCGAAGCGCCTGTGAAGCCTCACCGAGCGTGATTCTGCCGCGAGCGGACACCACTGCCGCGGAGTTGGTTCTTAGAACGTCTGCTTCGAATTTCAAGGGCGACATTTATTTTGTTAGAGTCTCAGCACGAGAATCGCCATTTGTTAGGCATCAGACAATTTGGCCGCGGTCGCCGCCACCGCGCGCAATTGAGCCATGGCAGCCGCGAAACTGGTCACCACGAACCCCCCAGTGGCTGTTTGCAGCCGCTCCGTGACTCGAGTGGTCGTACTCGGCTGTCCCCATAGCCCTATGAGGAGCGTGACCTCCGGAAACATCGCGTGAATCGCCTCTCCGGTCTTGCGCGCGTGGGTCAACGCCAATGGCGGCACGGACGAGACGCAGACCACGTCGCACGCTTGAGGCGCCAGTCCTTCGAGCAGTTGCTCCGGTTCCTCCAGGTAGGGGAACGATAGCGTGGGGAAGCCCGCGTGGGTCGACAGTTGAGCCAGCATTGCCGACGTCAGCTCGTCCGCCGCATCGTGCGCGGCGAAGCAGAAAACCCGGCACTCCTGACGCGCGCTCGCGTTCAGCGGCGGCAGCGGAAGCACTTTTTTGGCTTTCGATTTCGGCGTCTCGAACGCCTCCGCGACTTCGGTCACGATCTCATTGATGCTCTGAATTACGAACCGTTCGCGCTTGGCTTCCATTTGACCGCTATGCCGGTCCTGCTCGGCCATGGCGAGGGCCGGCACGATGACCTCATCGTAGAGCTCGATCAATGTCCGGTCCCTTAGGAACGACTCCGCCATGGTCAACGCCTCATGCGAATCGAGAGCCAGCAACCGCTGATAAAACAGAGCCTCGGGCGTCAGCACCGGCTCATCGCCGAGCAAGACGTTCAGAAACTCCAGGTGGGGCGAGTACCGCCCCAGAACACTCAGACACACCGTTAGAGGTGTCGACAGAATGAGCCCGACCGGGCCCCACAGAGCGGTCCAGAAAACGATGGCGGCGAGAATGGCAACCGAGGACAGTCCCGTGTGCGCGCCATATACCATCGGTTCGACAAGATTGCCGGTGATGAGTTCGCAAACGAAAAAGAGCGCGATCACCAGCACCGGCGCGCGCCAGCTATCGGTGGTGGCAACAGCTAGAAGGAAGGGCAACGCGCCCGCAACCGCGATTCCCACATAGGGCACAAATCGCAGGAACACGGTCAGCACGCCCCAGAGCAGGAAACTCCTGACACCGATGAAGTACAGTCCCATGGCGACCACCGCGCCGAGAGAAGCGTTCACCAGGAACTGCATCATCAGGTAGCGGCTAACCCTCCGCGCCGCGTCGTCCAAAGCTTTCGTCGTGCGGTGCAGTTGGTTGCTGCCGAGGAGGCGAAGCAGACGATTGCGGAGGTCTTCCTGATCGATCAACATGAACAGGGCGAAGACCAGCACAATGCCCATCGTCTCGAGCGGGCCCAACAAGGGTCCCAGAAAGTTGCGCACCGACTGCAACGCATTGGGCGTCGGCTCGATCACTTCCACTTTTACCGGCGTTCCATCGGTTGCGGTGTCGAGAGCGCTCTGAGCACGCGCCGATCGAGCGGGCTTTCTAGGCGCCACAGGCGACAGCTTGCTTGGCGGGGTTGTCGTTAACTCCTTGCCGAGGTCCTGCAGCGTTGCGACGAGCCGGCTTGCCCCGCTGGGCGCCCGCAACGTGGCCATCTTCTCATCGATGTTGTTGCGGTATTGCGGCAGATCGTTGATGATCTCGACCAACTGGTCGGTGACGACCCAGCCGATGCCGGCGAGCGCGCCGAAGGCCACGATCATGGTCAGGAGGACTGCGGCGACTCGGGGAATGCGCAGGTACTGCAACCGCTTCACTGCCGGGTTCAGCAGGAACGCGCACAGAATCGCGAGGGCAAACGGGATGAGGATCTGGCGCGCGAAATAAAGCGCACCAATTCCGACCAGCAGTCCAATGGCAGGTAGCAGGTTGCCGCTCGCCGCGGCCGCCGTTCGTTTCCGCATCGCTCGCGATAGGAGTGTAGCAGGAATCGGACCGAACGCGACGTCTCGCTCGTGCCGGGTTGTGCAATCCTAAGAAAACGTGGCAGTGCGGGCCCTTAGCACAGCGGTTAGTGCAGCGGACTCATAATCCGTTGGTCGATGGTTCGAATCCATCAGGGCCCATTAGCCTGCCCCAGCAATGCCGGCCTACAAGAGCGACTGGACTGCGGTTCGGACTATCGACCATGCCTCTGATTTCGGGTCTATCAGTTCAAGGTGTCCCGTTTCCTTAATGTCGATTAGCGTCACGACTCCCGGGTCATGCCTGCGGGCTTCCAAAAACGCCTGGCTGTGCGCGATAGGAACGCTCTCGTCGTCTACACCATGCACTAAGATGCGCCGGATATTGGATGGCTTATTGCATGGATCGGCGTCTTCATAGATGGACGGGATCCCGGTAGGCGTGCCGTTCAGGAACGCTTCGACCGCCCCGTCACCGAGATGCTCGTCGAAAGCTAGTTTCAGGCAGGCTACCGGAGCCAGCGCAACGACTCCCGCCATCACCGGGTTGGTCGCAGCGAGACGCAAAGCTAAGTGACCCCCTGCGGAGTGGCCTAACAGAACCGGAGCTTTTGCCTCCGGGAAGTGGAGCAGAGCTTCCGCATACCCGGCCTGAATATCCGCGAAGGTCGCCGGCCATCCGCCCCCGGTCCCCACGCGCCGGTATTCGAGACTGATGGTGGTTACGCCGGTTGCGGCCAAAGCCGAGCACAAATGGCTCGCGTGAGTTAAATCGTACTTCGATCGCCAGAAACCGCCATGGATCATGATCGCCAGACAACTGTCTGTTTGCGACTGGACTGGTTGCGCAGGAAAGACGTCCAAGAACTGACTGGCGTCACTGCCATAGGCAATACGTTGGCGCGCCGCTACGGGCGTACGGGTCCGGATATCGGAGGGCACCACGGCTATGGTGACATGAAGGCTGCGGTAGGCTGCGGACTGAAGGCGCCGCCGGGCACCCTATTGCCGAGCAAGCTGCAGAGCGACTGTCATTCCGGGGTCTCGTCCGGCGGCGATGTCTAACGGTGTAGGAGTGACAAGAACATCCGGCGCTATGCCGGAGTCGGGCACGGGCGCGGGCGGGAAGGTACCGATCAGCGGCAGGTCCATCTCAATCCCTGAATGAGGAAGTCGCAGGAAGAAGAAGGCTCCTCCGTTGATTCCGCGCTGACTACCCCCCGTGGGCTGCCCGATGAGCGTGCCTAAGTGATGACTTTGTATGTTTTGGGCGAATTGGAAAGTCGCCGAGCTATTCGTCGAATCGATTAGGACAAAGACTTTCCCATGGAAACGCGATCCTTTCGGCTGTATCACGTCCCCGTTAGCGTCATCGTCGTAGCGGGTGAGTTTCAAGTAAGTCACGTTTGGCGGGGCAGTCGGCCATCTCTCGGGTAGATCCACCGCGAAGCTTCCCCAGTCCTGAAAGCTCTTGTCCCAGGTGTCGAGATAGGGAACGAGGTCATCCGGTACCTTACGGTAACGGACGAGGCGCCGCATCGAGGAAAGTGTCATCGAGGCATCTATAAGATGAGGGATAATCTCATTGCCTACATCGTCGCCGCCTTCATTCCCGCGTAGGTCGATGATCAGCGCAGGGGCGTTTCGCTGGGCGACCTCTTTCAGGTGATCGCCTAACCACTGCTTCCAGTTCCACTTACTGTCGTAAAGCGCCCACGTCTGCATCCGGAGAGTTGCGATGCCATCCGCAAGGTACTTCCATTCGAACAATGCGGCATCTCCTCCTTTCCGCTCCTGCTCTCTTAATTTGATAGGGGCGATGCGCTGCTCAAAGGTCAAGGAATTGACCGTAATGCGTTCCGTACGTCGCGTGCCCGGCTTACGAAGAAGAAATGTATTAGTAGCGTCCTTCTGCGGGAAGAACATCGGATAGTAAACGTCGAACGTCTCGTAAATGCTGTCACCGTTGACCGCCAGCTGCGCAACGCGCTTGCTGTCATTAGAGCCGTCAGCCCGAGTAATGGAAAGGAGCTTCGCCAGGACGGCAGCCGCCGGCACGCCATTGACTTGGATAACCTCCGTGCCCCGAGGAAGCACGCGGCCGGCGGTGAAGTCGTGCGTGACGATCATCCGACGATCGATCCAATCGAAGTAGAAAGGTAGTCGCGTCTGACTCTTGAAAAGCATTTCGACGAGCGACTTCGATTGGTTGAATGGGTTCGCCTGCGTGTGGCCGCAGCGGACTTTGGCGGCGAACTCGGAAAAGGCCAGAAAAGCATCCTGCAAGCTTTGATCGTGAGCGAGTTTGTCGCTCAACTCATCGAAGTCAGCATCCATCTCCGCTTTTGTGCTGTAACGATAGAGCCCGGGATGCAGCTGCTCATAGGCACTGCGCAGGATAGCCGCATCGGCGCGTAGATCAGCGGACTTGAGACGGGCCCCGGCAGTAACTTGAGCATGGCAGGCCGAAATGAGGAAGACGGCTAGCGGCAATCGAATGAAGAGTGTCATAAACGAGCAGTCCTGACGATACCAGTGACAACGATATGGGTCTCGCTACTTTTGCCGCATGCGGGGTGCGGTGGAAGGGTGCTTGCGCGTTGCGCTTGAACCGGCGATTAGGATGTCGACGAGGCGCCGGGCGCTGGACTCCCAGCCGGATAGAGCCGTGGTGAAAAAGACGCCGACGAGGGCGCGGACAATGTCGTGGGGGTCCGTGCCGGCGCGGAGGTCGCCGCTGTCAATGGCGCGCTGGACTAACGAAACGAACGCGCCGTGGATGAGACCGCGCGCACCTTCGATAAGTCGCGACGAGCCGCCCGCGACGGTATCCATGGCGGGAATGATGAGCCTTTTGTCGGCCACGTGGTCGATGAAGAGCAGCATCCAGGCGCGGAGGGCTGCGAGCGGCGGCATCTTGGCGGCGAAGCGCTGCGCGGCGCCGGCGAGTTTTTCAACTTCGTTGCGGTAGACGGCTTCGATCAGGGTGTCGCGGGTCGGGAAATGGCGGTAGAGCGTGCCGGGGCCGATGCCGGACTGGCGGGCAATATCGTCGAGGCTGGCAGCGGCGCCGTCGCGAGTAAAAACCTCCTTGGCGACCTCGAGGATGCGCGCGCGATTGCGCTGGGCATCGGCGCGCGGCTTGCGCCCGGGCGGCAGCGGGAGCTTCTTTTCCGGCATATGCAAGTTTACAGTAAAGTTTTTGCAACCGGAGACGGTCTCCGGCTATCTCTTGATTCGGAGACTGTCTCCGTTTTGTTGTTTCAGCGGCGACGCGGATGCGAATTTCGGGTGATCTCCACCGGTAAGGTCATAACTAAGGAGGAAGGTAATGCGTGTATTTGTGACGGGATCAACAGGTTTTATTGGAACGGAACTGGTGAAGGAACTGATGGCGGCAGGGCACCACGTGCGCGGGCTTACGCGCAGCGATGCCGGCGTGGAGCAGTTGAAGGCGGTGGGCGCGGAGGTTCATCGCGGCGACCTGGAGGACCTTGACAGTCTGCGCAGCGGAGCTACCGGGATGGATGCCGTGGTCAACCTGGCGTTCAACCACGACTGGTCGAAGTTTGCGCAGAATGGAAGGGACGAGATGCAGGCGATTGAGGCGCTCGGGTCGGTGCTCGAACCGGGCAAACTGCTGGTGGTCACTTCCGGGATCGGGATCACGAGCGGCGCGCCCGGCCAGGTGCGCAAGGAGACCGATCCTCCGATAGATTCGCCCATGATTCCGCGCAAGCCGGAACAGGCAGCCCAGGCGGTGGCGGCAAAGGGTTTGCATTTGGCCATCGTGCGTTTGCCACAGGTGCATGACACGCGCAAGCAGGGGCTGGTGACATTTTTGATTCAGATCGCGCGCGAGAAAGGGGTTTCGGCGTACGTGGGCGATGGCTCGATCCGTTGGGCTGCGGGCCCGCTGAAGGATGTCGCGCACCTCTACCGGCTGGCGGTCGAGAAGACCGGCCAGGGTGCGACGACCTATCACGCGGTGCAGGAAGAAGGCGTAGCGCTGCGGGATATCGCGGAGACGATCGGTGAGGGGCTGAACGTGCCGGCGGTTTCGATCCCGGCCGAAAAAGCGGGCGAGCACTTTGGCATGTTCGGGCACTTTGCCACTCTGGATATGCCGGCTTCGAGCGAGTGGACGCGCAAGACGTTGGGCTGGGACCCAACCGGACCGGGGCTGATCGAGGATTTGGCGAACATGAAGTACTGACGATTGCCGCGGGATCTTCGATGGATCACGTTCCTAACTTGCCGGCGAGCCAGTAATCGACACTGAACTTTCCCGGACCCGAGCAGATCAGCCACACAAAGAAGAGCACGTACAGGACTTCCGGAAGGTAGAGGAAATCGTCGAGCCAGTTAAGAGGCGAGAGTCCCTTAGGCATGGCCGAAAGCTTGGCGGTCAGGATGGCGACAAGCATATCGACTAATAAAGCCACCGAGGCCGGGCTCGAAAGAAAACCCATGATCAGGAAGGATCCACCAACAAACTCGACTACCGACACGAAGTAAGTCATTAGGTGGGGAAGCGGGACTTTGGCCGCAACGAGCGTTTCGTACATGGTTTGCCGGTTGCCGGAGACAAACAATTTATTTGCGCCGGAGATGGCGAAGAACAGCCCGAGCGAAACGCGTACCAACAGGATGGCGTATGGTTCCAAATCACTGCTACCCACCAACGCAAACTGGACCAACCGTATCCAATCCATCTTTGTCCCTCCATCCGAGGATGTGCTGTTATGGGTCCATCGGTTCGACCCATTGAGCGCGCCACGCGGGAGCTGCGAATGGATCCGCAAAGTACTGTGTTTCCCGCGTGACCTTGTCTTCCTTGAATTCCATGAGGCTCACGGTGTACGACGGCTTGCCGTCATAGGTCAGGATTAATTCGGTGACCCAAAGATCACCGCCGCCCATGATTCGCCGGACAGCAAATCGCTTTTTGCTCGGCTGACCGGCGCGTTGGTTCTGTATGTTGCTTCGACCCCGGGTTCGCTCGCCTGACTGCGGATATTCCAACACCGCGTCCTCGTGATAGATGCGGTGCTCGGTTTCAAAATCGCCGGCATCGGACGCCGCCCAATGCTGATCCAGCGCCTCGCGGATCTCTTGATCTCGCGCTTGGGAATCGTGCTCGGTCTCTTGTTGATCGTTGCTCATGAGTCTGCCAGTGCTCGATAGTGGAGTCGTGACGCTATGTTACCGTGCGATAGAAACAGGAGCGTGGCCGCGAATTGCTGAAATTCTTCCTTGGAATGGTTGTAGGGGCGATCCTGGTGGTCGTCATTGGAGTCCTGATTATCGCCGGGATTGCATCGATGCGCAGCCGTCCTCCGGCGGTTGCGTCCGACTCCACGCTGATCCTGCGTCTCGACGGCGATCTTCCCGAACGCGCGCCCGTGGAACTCCCGTTCGAGGGATTCGGACAACACACGCCGCTGACGGTCGCGGACACCTGGGCAATCCTGCGCCGGGCCGCCGTCGATAAGCGCATCCGTGCCATCGTCCTTGAGCCGCAGAATCTCGCCGTCGGCTGGGCGAAGATGCAGGAACTCCACGCCGAACTGGATAACTTCCGTAAGTCCGGCAAGCCGGTCTACGCCTATTTGAAAACCCCCAGCGCTCGCGATTACTATGTTGCGACGGCCGCATCCAAGGTCTATCTGGGCCCGCAGGACCTGCTGAATCTGAAGGGCGTCCGCTTCGAACTTATGTACTTCAAGAAGACGCTAGACAAGCTGGGCATTACGGTCGACGTCGAGCACGACGGTAAGTACAAAGATTTCGGCGATATGTTCACCCGCTCCGATATGAGTCCTGAAACGCGCGAAGTTATGACGAGCATCGTCGACCGCGTCTATGGCGATTTGGTTAAGACTATCGGCGTCTCCCGCAAGAAGTCCGCGGCTGAAGTAGAAGACGCGATAAACAACGGGCCTCTACTCTCCAGCGACGTAGCGGCGCGCGGATTAGTCGATTCGCTTTGTTACGAAGACGAGATGTTCGGCAAGCTGCGCCGCGAGATCAACACCGAAGTTCGTAAGGTGGACGCCCACGATTACTTGCAGAACGGCGATTTCGACGCGGGCCTCAAGACTAAGGACAAGATCGGCTTCGTGGTAGCGGAAGGCGATATCATCCGCGGCGAGCCCGGCTCCTCCAACGAGACGGAAATCCAATCGGAGTCGTTCACCAAGCTACTGGATAAGGTGTCCAACCGTTCCGACCTGAAAGGCGTGATTGTGCGCATCGATTCGCCCGGCGGCGAAGTCTACGCGACCGACGCCATCTGGAAATCGATGAACGATCTGGCGCGTAAGAAGCCGGTGGTGATCTCGATGTCGGATGCGGCCGCGTCCGGAGGCTATTACATAGCGATGAATGGGACGCCCATCGTCGCTTACCCGGAAACGCTCACCGGTTCCATCGGCGTCGTCTACGGCAAACCGGACCTGCACGGCCTCTACGATAAGTTGGGTATTTCCAAGGATTCCATCCAGCGCGGCCATTTCGCGGGAATCGATAGCGATTACAAGCCGCTTACGCCTGAAGAGAAGGAGAAGCTCAAGCAAGGGATCGACGCGACTTACCAGACTTTCCTGAGGCGTGTCTCCGATTCCCGGAAGCGTCCGGTGGATCAGATCGCGCTGGTTGCCGAAGGGCGCGTTTGGCTTGGCGATCAGGCCAAAGAAAATGGATTAGTGGATGAGCTAGGCGGCATCGATCGGGCGATTGAGTTAGTGAAACAGCGCGCCAGAATCGCTCCCTATGATACGGTAAGTCTGGTTACTTTCCCGCCGCGCAAGACCCTGTTTGACTTGTTGTTCAACAACCAATCGCCGGACGCATCGATCGAAGCCCGCATCCGGATGGCGCTGGGTATTCCACAGGCAGTTACTCTGCCGCCGGTATTTGCTGCGCCGCAAGTGCGAGCTTTTCTGCACGGGGGTTATTTGAGCGTGTGTCCTTGGGTGCTTAGTATCAATTAGCCTGGTGCAAAGTCGCTATTGCCTCAAACCCCTCTCGATGCGCGGGTCCGGAATCAGCCACATAACGGCGACGATCACATATCCCGCGCAAGCGATCCGCGGTTGTAAGAAGGACAGCGGAATCGATGCGGCGTAGATGACGATCGAAAGCGCTCCCTTTCGATCGGTCCCGATCGATGCCGCGAGCGTTGAGTCTTTGCCGTGATGCGCGATCAGTAACTTCGTCAATATATAGTAAGCAATCCCGCTAAAAAGCAGCAACACTCCGTAAAGCGCGGTGGGCCAGGGCGCGAAGAGGTTTTCGCCCATCCACGCGGTGGCAAACGGCGTTAGCGAGAGCCAGAACAACAGATGCAGATTTGCCCACAATACGCTCCCGCTAACATGTTGCGCCGCCTGCAGCAGGTGATGATGATTATTCCAGTAAATGCCTACGTACACGAAGCTCAGCACGTAACTACAAAACGCTGGAAGGATTGGACGGAGCGCCGTAAGACCAGCTCCTCGCGGCGACTTGATCTCCAGCACCATAATCGTGATGATGACGGCGAATACTCCATCGCTGAAGGCCTCCATTCGTCCTTTAGTCATCCGTTATCGCCGGTTCAAAAGCCACAGGATCAGCGAACCGATCAAGCTAAGTAGCAGGCTAGTGACAATGGGGAAGTAGAAGGTCGAATTCTTTCCGCGCCATACAATGTCGCCAGGCAATCGCCCGACCGGAAGGTGCAATCGTCCGAGCACCCACACGGCCACGCCGAGTAACACCAGAACGAATCCCGCGACAATCAGCAAGCGAGCCAAAGGACGATTATCGCGCGGCCCGTCTTACTCAATCCGCATCAACTCCTTCAACCGCGCATACCCGGCCCGGCTCATCGGAATCTGCGCGCCATCCGTCAAAATCGCCAGCTTCGTATCTTTCGTATAGGGTTCGATCTTAGTCACGCGCTCGATATTAATCAGGTACGACCTATGTACGCGCACGAACCGGTTCGGATCGAGCACCGCCTCCAGACTCGCCAGCGACTGCTGCTTCAGCCACGACTTCTGCCCGCTATGCAACTCGATATAGTCATCCTGCGCTTCGACATAATCCAGCTTGCCGACGGGGATGATATGGACGCGGGCGCCATCCTTGACTACCACGCGCTCGGCCGCCTGATCGGGAGTCCGGGCCAGCGCTTTTAGCTCCGATGCGGACGGCGCGGGCTGTTTCGTCGCCAACCGCTGCCGTGCCCGCTCCAGCGCGCTGCGAAACCGCTCCGCGCTAAACGGCTTTAATAGATAATCGACGGCGGCTGCATCGAACGCGCGCATGGCGTACTGGTCGAACGCCGTTACGAAGATCACGGCGATCTCCGGCTCGATCAGTTCCAGCACCTCGAAACCGTCCAGCTTCGGCATCTGCACATCCAGGAACATCAAATCGGGCTTCAGCTCATTGGCCAGGCGCACGGCCTCGAAACCATTCGCGCATTCGGCCGCGATCTCCACATCCTCCTCGTTACCGAGGTGCTCGCGGATCACGTGGCGCGCGAGTTCTTCGTCATCGACGATCACGACCCGCATCATGGTCGCGCTCATGCCGATACCCGTCCCTTCTCGCAAGGCGCCGAGATCGTCACGCGATAGCGGTTCTCCTCGATGTCGACTTTCAGCTGGGCAGCCGCTCCGAAGCGCGCGGTCAACCTGTCCCGAACATTGCGCAATCCAATTCCGCTGCGTTTACCGACCGGCGCGTCCGGGTCGAACTCATTTTGAATCGAGAACCGCAGCGTTCTGCCGTCGCACGTTCCGGTCATCGCGATCTCGCCGCCATCCACCAGATTCGCGATGCCGTGCTTGATGGCGTTCTCGACCAGCGGCTGGATGAGGAGCGGCGGCACGTCACATGTGCCGCACGAGGCCGCGATCTCTTCCAGCACGCGGAGCCGCCGCCCGAACCGCACCTGCTCCACGCTCAGGTAAGTCCGCGCTACTTCCATCTCTTCATTGAAAGGAATGCTGCCGCGCTCGCCCAGGCGCAGCGAAAGCCGCAGAAACTCAGAAAGCTTCACGCACATATCGCGGGCGCGCGACGCATCGATCGACGTTAATGCGCTGATCGAATTCAGCGAGTTGAATAGAAAGTGCGGGTTGACCTGCGCCTTGAGCGCCCGGAGTTCCGCGTCGCGCGCGAGAACCTGAGCTCGCCGCGTCGACTCCGCCGCCAACCCCGCGTAATGACCGCCGACCGCCAAGAGATAGAGAAGCAGCGTGCTCGTGGTGAGCAGCGGCATACCGGGCAGCGATCTGCGATCGAAGTCATGAAACACCTCGCTGCCCGTTTTCAAATCAAGAAACAGAAACGGCTGCACGATGGCAAGTATGGCCAGCGCCGCAAGTAAGTGATTGATGATTAGTTTGGGGACGGAAGTCCCGCCCACCGGCAGCGCCCTGCACATATATAACGGGGCCAGACATAAGAACGCAAGTAATACAATGAGAGGCGCCGTAATCCACGTCGTTTCGCGCCAAGGTAAGTGCGCCGATAGACTTAGCATCGATCCAACCATTAACCCCAGCGGCACCCATGCCGCCAGATACATAAGAAGGTATCGCGGGTTCGTTAGGATCGGGTGCATGCTTATTCGACATTAACTCCGCCGAAGGCCGCAAACCCGTGAATGATCAGTACGGGCGCTCCGGGCTGGATTCCCTGCTGCACCGCGAGCGTTTTATCCTCATAGCCCCCGAAGATTCCCATGCCATGAACTTCCACGTGCCAGCGATCCGGAACCTTGATGTCGATTCCTCCGAACGCCGCATTCGCCTCGATGTGTATTTGTTGAACGCCCGCCGCAATGTCAGCCCCGCGCAGATCGAGCTCGATGCCTCCGAAAACGCTCAGCAACTCACCGCCGCGGAAATCGCGCGTCGTCAACACGCGCTTGACGCCGCCGAAAAACGCAAACTCATTGACCTCATTCCGGATATCGCCGGTTCGCGCCGGAATCAGTCGCGCGAAGCCGGGCCGGAAAAGCAGCAGGATACCGACCCCAATCAGCGCCAACGGCCACAAGGTGAAGAGACGGACGTGCAGCATGCCCAGATTTTGCAGCTGGAACACCACGCCGACCCCGACCTCAATGAAAGCTCGTACGTAAGCGCCTTCGCTGCGCGCCGAGGAGATCTGCCCCACGCCGGCCAGAATCAGAAGCAGCGGCCAGTACTGCCACAAGCTCCCCACGTGGAGGATCCCGAGATTGTTCAGGAAAAACGCGGTCCCGATCACAATCAGCACCAGGGCCGCACCCATTTTTGGGCCGGCCGGATTATGGCCCATGCGGAAGTAGAGGCCGCCGGTGGCGCGCGTGCCTCCCGTCCGTGCCTCCTGCCGTGGGTCCCATTCTTCCGGCCGGTGCCAATGCTGGTGCAGGTGCTCCCAGGGGCGATCCGGCCGTCCTTGCGGTCCGCCGGCTGACCGTTCTCCCGGACGTTCCCAGTCGCGGCTCATTGCTGTTCCTTGCGCGTCGGATCGAGTTCCACCAGCCCCGCCGCGACAATAGCCAGGGGCCAAAAGCGAGTGATGCTGTCCGCCGAAAGAACTCCGAGGCTGCTCATCAGCATCAACGCGAAGCCGGCCAGAATCAGCAGGACGGGGAAAGCGCTGCCCACGATATCCGCTCTTAAGGATCGAAACTTGTTCATCTCTTGCACCTCGTTCACGCTTCCGATGCTACCGGGGTTTCGAGGCGGCTTCAGCTTGTTTTCGGCGAGTGACGGACGCCGGTCGGCGAATGACGATTAGAGGTTGCCGGTTGGAGTAAAGTGCTCGCGCTGTTTGGCGTCGTTCAGGCAGTAGCGCGTCCACGGAACGGCTTCGAGCCGGGCCGGTTCGATCGGTTTCCCGCAGATCTCGCAGACCCCGTAGGTGCCTGCGTCGATGCGCTTTAGAGCATCCTGAATTTCTTCGAGTTCGCTGTATTCGCGATCCAGCGAGCGCTCGGCGTCCTCGCGAGCCTCGCCTGAATTGGCCAGATCCAACGCGTCTTCGACCTCGGCGGAAGGTGCGTCGAGTACCTCTTGTTCGGACGTGCGGCGGTCGTTCAGCAGTTCCTGTTCCCGCGCTTGCAGCTTGCTTTTGAAATGTTGGATATCGATCACAGTGACCTGATCATCTCATTGCGCTTCCGTCCACCTGAAGTTGCAGCGGTCAGGCAACTCCGTGAAGTCCAGCTTCAAACTAGATGCCATGGTACTTTCAAATCCATTTCTCGTCGAATTTTTCCCTAGCCGTATGATCTACCGGTGAGGCAAAAGGCGTAGTCTCGGTTGTAGTAGAGCAGATACGGGTGTGAACATCACCGAATACCGGGAAGAGTCAGCCTCCGATCGGATTTCTTGTTATAGACTAGCGTTCGTAGGTGTCGTACAAACCTATAGGAGAGGTAAGTTCATAGGATGAATGATACGCAATTAACGGCAAATTTAGAGAAGATAGGCGCAAATCGCCGGTCTTTTGTTAAGAAGTTGGCCCTTGCAGGAGCTGTCTTGGGGGCGGCTGCCGAGACCAAGACCCTGCAAGCGCAAAGCGCCACCGGCTACACGGATTTCGATATTGTCAACTTCGCGCTCAACCTCGAGTATCTGGAAGCGGAGTTTTACACCGTAGCGACCACCGGCGCTTACATCGACTCGCTGGGTATCCCGATCACCGGCGCGGTTGGCACGGCGGGAGCGACGTCGGGCGGTAATCTCGTCACCTTCACCGATCCGCAAGTTGCGGCGATCGCGCTGGAACTCGCCAATGACGAACGGCAGCACGTGATCCTTCTCCAGGAAGCGGTTACGTCTTTAGGCGGTCAGTATATTGCGAAACCTGCAATCAACCTGAACGCGCTCGGAATCGGGTTTGGCAGTCAGGCGGAATTCCTGACACTTGCCCGGGCATTCGAGGACATCGGCATTACAGCTTATGCCGGTGGCGCTACTTTAATCGTGAACCCTGCAGTTCTTGGGTACGCCGCCCGCATTCTCGCGGTCGAAGCGTTGCACTCGGGTTCGATCCGAAACGCCGTCGACCGATTGGGTGTTGCGGTCTCTGCCCTTGACCCGGCGGATATCATTCCGCCTCCTGCCGGTAC
>NZ_CAJCHS010000022.1 GCF_903970205.1 Nevskia soli
GACGCCGGGCGCATCGTTCAAAAGGACCTCGACATCGCCGAGTACACCGATCCCCTCCACAATCCCATGATTCCCCACACGATTGTGCTGGAGCCCGGTCTGATCGTTTACAAGGTCTACAACGGCTACTGGTTCTGGGGCCGGCCCACGCTGGAAGATCTCCGCCAGGACCTCCGCGCCGTTACCCGAAAATGCCGGCCGGACTGGGACATCACAACGCCGGAGTTGAAAGCCGCGTGGCAGCAAGGCCGCAAGGAGCTCTTCTACCCGTACGGGAAAGCGTTCGTCCAGACGTTGGGTGAACAGGACTAGCAGCCCGTGGGCTGTACCGCGGCGCAACCGCTCCGTGACCGTCGCGGCTCTTTCGAGCCGGATCGGGTCAACGCGGCTGACAGCGGACGACCCTCCCTTTCGGTCGGGCTCGGAGTGGGGCTGTACGGTCCCTTTTCATCCTTGGTTGCGGAACTGAATTTCGTCGAAATGGAGGCACTCAATTAAGATGTCCGAGGAAATTAACCCAAACCGGCGCCGGTTCCTATGCGAGCAAGTTTTCGGGAAGATACGAACACCGGGCGATCCGGGGCGGCATCGGGCACAAGCTTTTGCCCAGGCTGGGATTGACGTCGACGGTTTTTGAGTTTTCCGCAACTGCGCTTCGTAACTCAACAATACTTATCCAAATTTCTCTGGCCCTATCCGACCTCTTTTCACGCATTACTTTTTGAGGTAGACTTTATGGAGCAATCGTCGCAAGCTTGCGTTTCGGGAGTTCAAAACGCGGTTCCTTTGGTGACGGGCGGAGAACAGTTCGAGCGGAATGACGACCGTCTGGTCGCGTCCCGAATCACGCCCTCGGCGTTCTTCGAAATTTCCGGCTTCATCGCCGAGCGCGATGCCTCGCCTGTTCACGAGCTAGACGACATCCTTCTCGCGGACCTCGATGCTCCGTCCGCGCCCGAATCCAACCGCTTCGACGGTAGCGACCTCGAACCGGACGACGACGGCATTGTCGATATTGGCGATCTGGGTCTTTCCGCCGGAATTGCCGCGCGCGCCGATGATCCGGTCCGGACGTACCTTCGCGAGATGGGCGCCGTTCCGCTGCTGACGCGCGATCGCGAAACACTCCTCGCGCAACGCATCGAACGCGGAAACAATCTGCTGCGCCGCCAACTCGCGCGTTCTCCTTTTGTGGTTCGTGAATTCCTGCAACTGGCCGAAGATATGGAGGCGGGCGCGGTCGATGCGCGGGATGTGATTCTTTTTCAAGAACCGATACCCAGTGAAGAAACGGTGTCGCAGGCCATCGTCACCTTCCGCGCCTCCTGCGAAGAGATCGTGGGGCTGCAAAAGCGGCTCACACCGATGCGCCAGCGTCTGTCCATCGTGTCTCGCGGGATGAAGCCGAAACAGCACCTGCACCTCCGCTGGAATTGCGCGCGTCTCGTCATCCGGATCTCGCGCGTGATACTCGCGTGCAAACTGCAGAGCGGTGTTTACAACCAACTCCTGGAACGCATCGGGGATGCCGTCGATGAACTGCGGCCTCTCGACCGCGACATCAGCCGGCTGCAGCGCGCTTCGGACCGTGAGCTTCGGAATGGCGCGCGCCGCGAACAGCGTGGGTACGCGCTACGGCTGCAAGCTCTGGAGCAGCAATTTGGAGCGTCGTTCGCGGAATTGCGGCGCACTCATGCCCGCGCGGTAACGGGGGCGCGCATGGCCGAATCGGCCAAGCACGAGATCACTCACGCCAATCTGCGTCTGGTGGTCAGCATCGCCAAACGCTATACCGGCCGCGGTCTGGCGTTTCTCGATTTGATTCAGGAAGGGAATATCGGGCTCATGCGCGCGGTCGAGAAATTCGACTACCGCCGCGGTTATAAGTTCTCGACGTATGCGACCTGGTGGGTGCGACAGGCGGTCAGTCGCGCGATTTCGGATCAGGCCCGCACGATCCGCATTCCGGTGCATATGATCGAAACGATCAATAAGCTGATCCGCACGTCACGCCAACTTGTACAAGAGTTAGGCCGCGAGCCGAGCAGCGAGGAGATCGCTGAGCGCGCCGCTCTGCCGCTGCAGAAGGTTCGCCGCGCGATGCGCGTCGCTATGGAACCGATCTCTCTCGAGACGCCGGTGGGAGACGCCGAAGAATCGCACCTCGGCGAGTTCATCGAAGATCCACGAGGCGTTTCGCCGGCCGACCGGATGGTCGCCTTGAACCTTTGCGAGCAGACGGCGGAGGTTCTGAAGCTATTATCGCCGCGTGAAGAGAAAGTTATCCGGCTGCGATTCGGACTGGACGACGGGGGCGAGCGGACGCTCGAAGAAGTCGGCCAAAGCTTCGCGATTACGCGCGAAAGAATTCGTCAAATCGAAGCGAAGGCTTTGCGTAAGCTGCGGCATCCGAGCCGGAGCCAGCGGCTGCGCTGCTTCCTTTAGCTAAGAGCGGCCGGAGGGGTTATCCGACCGGAGGGGTTATCCGATAAGAAGCCCTCAAACGCGTCGCGCACGATCCCTTCGATAAGCTCCACTTCATCCTCGCGGAGTTGGTTGAATTCGCCTTCGCGGCGCCTTTTCGAAAGAACGCCATTGTTTTGGCGGATATAGAGGACCAGGTTCCCGGCCAGGCGATCCGGCATTTCGACAACTTCCATAATGCGGCGAATGGCGTCGTCATGCCGCCGCAGGTAATCAATCTCGCGCGGCAAGTCTTCCTCGACCGTTCGTCGCACGCACGAATACAGAAATTCGGCCTCGGCGGTGCAGTCGAAATAGCGGTAAAGGTCGGCGGTGTCGTTCGTGACCTCCACATTTCGCTCCGGCGTCGGCCGCCACGCGATGAACGGCATTAACGGACCCGAATGGGCCTGCAATGTTGTGCGGTAATCGTTAATGCGGTCGAGCATTACGGACGACACGGGAAACACCATGCCGGGCGGCGTGAAGTTCCGATCGGCGAGAACGTGGTGAATCAGGCAGCGATGCAGGCGGCCGTTGCCGTCCTGGAACGGATGGATGTAGACGAAGCCGAAGGAGGTGGCGGCGGCTTTCAGGACAGCGTCGAGTCCGTCGTCGCGCATGCGGTCATTCGCCTGGAGCAAACCGGCCATCAGATCGTCAAGATCGGCCGGGCGCGCGCCGATGAACTCGGGCAGCGGATCGCCGCTGTGATCCCGCTCGCCCAGAAACACACCATCGGTTCGCAGCCCTGGGTGTACAAATCGCGAGTCCTCAATCAGGATTTGTTGCAGGCGGAGGATTTCATCGAGCGTCAGGCGGTTCCTGCCGGCTTGCAGGATGGCGCGCCCCCATCGCTCCAGGCGATTGCGGGGAGGGCGCTCGCCTTCGATCTCGAAACTGGCGCGGCTATCGGCCAGCAGCATGAAGCTGGCCGCGCGCGCCACCAGATGCGCGCCCGTGCGGCCCACCGTCTCCAGCGCTCGGGCGGAGAGATCGGACTCGATGAACTCCGTCAGCGCCTTGCTACGACGGATCACAGGGCAGAATCGCCCGGCGCCCAGCAGATTATCGCGAACGCGATGGCGCTTCGAACTACGCGGCTGGCCGGTGAAGTAGGCTTTGGGGTCAAGCACGTCGATGACAGCGGCCCGCGGAGCATCTTCGACGTCCAGCGTACGGGCCATCAGCGCTTCGTACAGGAACCACGCGCGGCGAACAGGAATTCCGGTCGGCGCGGCGCGGACCATCGCCTCCATTTCCTGCCGTGGGACGGCCTCGAAGACGCGCTTGAGCACGAGCAGATCGATGGGCTCGTGACGCAGGGCGAAGATCAGTTGATCGGCAAAGCTGTTACCCTGCCAGTAACGCTTATCGAAGACGACCCAATCGCCCTCTTCACGCTGGCTGCCGCTGACGTGCTGGTCGGAGACGCAGCTCGGGCGGCGCACAGGCGCAGGCACCGCAAACCTCTCGGCGAGAGCTGACCAACCGGCCAGTTGTGCTTCAGCCGGAACCGTGCGCTCCTGAAAAATGGCCATGCCGTCGAAAACAGCATACAGCGGTCGAGCGTCGAAAAACCGTGTTTTTTGAGGGTCAGCGTCGAAAAAGCATGTCGAGCGTCGAAAAACCGTGTTTTTTGAGGGTCAGCGTCGAAAAAACGTGCAGGTTTAG
>NZ_CAJCHS010000023.1 GCF_903970205.1 Nevskia soli
GGCGTCGTTGATCGGGCTCGGCATGGGCGCCGAAGCCGACATCACGCCGTATCTGCTGACTCGATACTTCGGCCTGCGTTCTTTCTCGACTCTTTACGGATTTAGTTGGACGGCCTACGCGGTCGCGGGCGCGCTGGGTCCGTGGCTGATGGGGCGGGCCTTCGATCTGACCGGATCGTATTCGCGGCTGCTCGCCACACTATCCGGCGCGGTGTTACTCGCGGCGATCGCATTCTTATTGCTGCCCGCCTACTCGCGCGATAAGAACGCGAGTTAGGTTGACCGGCACAACTTAGTGCGCTGTTATACTTCCCGGACGAGCTGGGAAACACTTCCGCTCATGGAGAAACCAACATGAAGATACGACTGCTTTTTCTTTCTCCATCCGTCTCAGTTTTGTCGGCGTTAAATGGCTTGGCGGTAGAAGGATATTAGTTGCCCGAACACTCTACTTCGTCGTCAATAAAGAGCGGGTTCGTAATCGCTATGGAAGTCTGAGCCGATGCCGTCCAGCCTTTATTGGGAGCACGCTCGGCACGTCCGGCTCTATTTTTCAAACGCTTGGAGTAACCGTCAAGGCCAACACGACATACACCCTGAAGGTCCACGCAGGCGCACGGGCGGATTATCCATTTACCGGTTATAACGCGGCGCTTCTGGGCGGTAACGTTGTGCTTGCGTTAGGCAATAGCGCCACTCCGGTCGGCGGCTCTTTTGTTACGGATACGATTACGCTCAGGAGCCGCACCGGCGCAACTAGGCCAACCTCTTCAGGTCTACATCAAGAGTAAGGGGTTCGGGCAGGTTGATATCGACGCAGTTACCTTGACGGCGGAATAGCAGTAAAGTGTACTCGCCACGATGGGGTAAACGCAGTACGGGCAGATCATCGCGCTAACAAGGCCTTCGACTAAGGGAGTCCAGTCGACCAGGACAACCGAAGCTTATCCGGAACGACCGGCTGACCCCGGATCGGGCACGGGAGCTTCGTCGGGCTCTTATCTTACGGAGTAATTGTGAGCCTGAAGACCGTCCCGAAACCAAGTGTGCCGTCCTCTACGTCCCCTCCAAGCGCGGTGGTCCCGAAGAGTTCATATGAAGCCGTGTTATTCGCTTCCGAACCCGACACCTGCCTGCCGATAAGTCCAGACGCCGGCATGAACCCGTCTCCCTTTCCGATGAACGAATACAGGACCCGTCTCTCCCCCGGTCGAAGAATTGACTTTGAACAGCACCCCGCAGCCACCCGGATACTGAGAAGCACAGATGCCGCTGCTGTTGCCGCCTTCGGTGGCGGTGCCAAAGAGATCGCCTGTAACGGCGTCCAAAAACAGCTTACCTTCGGGAAAACCGCCGTCCGCACCGCCGGTGAAGCTATACAACACGGAGAAAGCTTCTCCGCGGCTCAGCTTGTAAACCACTCCCTTATCGCTTGTTCCCCCGTATTGCGTTACTCCGTACAAGTTACCCTCGCCATCCGCAACCAGCGCCGAGGATTCCGGGTAAGCCCCATCGTCGGAACCGCCTTCGAAGGAGTGAAGAATCGTTTCGGCGCCCGTGGGGCTTAACTTGAAAATGGTCCCCTGATTCACTAGGCCCCGGCTAGTCGTCCCGTACAGATTTCCCGCTTGGTCAAGAATCATATCGGAGTTGGGCAGTATCCCGTCTTTCGGGTCGGACCCAAAGGAGTAAAGCGCTGTATAGGCGCCGGTCGGATCGATCTGAAACACGGTCCCGAATCCAAATGCGCCTCCGGAGAGTGTAGTCCCAAACAGGTTCCCTGATGCGTCGCCCACAAGTCCCGCTTGCGGTTGATATCCGTCAGGGGTAACATCGTCGAATGCGTGAAGGACGGTTTCCACACCGGACGGGCTCATCCGATACACGATTCCGGTGATCACGTTGGGCCCGCCGCTGAACGTAGTGCCATAGAAGTCGCCCCTTAGGTCTCGCAAGACACTTGCCTCCGGAGCGGCGCCGTTCGGCGTTCCCGGAAATGCGTAAAGAACGGATTCGGCGTGCGTAGACGGCACAACGCGATATACGGCCCCGCAATCACACGCCCGGCCACCGCCCGAACCGACCGTCCCAAACAGAGTTCCGGCGTCGTCTTGAGTTAACGGAGATTCTGTTGGATTTCCGCCGTCGTCTCCGCCCCTGAATGTGTACAGGACGGATAGCGTCCGCGTCTGCGCGTGAGCAAACACCGCAGTCGCCAACGACATCGTCACCACAATTAGCAGCGAAGACGCTCGCGGTTTGCCTGTGCGCTCTCCTGTAGGGAGTTTCTTTGAGACGTCGGCTGGTGGGTATATGGTTCTCATTGTATTCGTTCCTCCTAATTTTTGGAACTGTCCGCAAGGCGATACGACCGCGTTCTATTAGCGGCTCTATCTTATAGAGCGAAGCCGCCCTGGAAAAGGGGCCAACTCAAATTGGAGTTTATGCCCCGGCAATCGCACAAGCGAGTTCGAGTGCGATTGCTTTGCCGTTGTCTCCGATCTCGCCAATCGGGCCGACGCACGCCGGGCATCCAGAGTCGCACGGACAGTCCCGGATAAGTTCCGTCGTCCGCCGCAGCAGATCGGACGCCATGCGGTAGAGCGGCACGCTTTGGCCAATTCCGCCGGGATAAGTGTCGTAAAGAAAGATAGTGGTCCCGGCTTTCTCCGGATCATCGATAACTGCGACTCCCAGATCGCGCGGGTCGCACATTAGGAGTAGAGACGCTACCGTTCGCATCGCGTTAGCAAGACCTGACATCCCGTTCTGCTTTTCCGTCGGAGTATAAGAGCCGAAGCCGGCGATGTATTCCGTCGGCCAACTTAGCCAGAAGGAAGTCGTATGCATCTCCTGCTCGGGCATTTGCAACTTCCCCGCCCCGACATTCTCCAGCGTGTAAAACTTAATCTTCTTGAAGCCCACGATCTGGGTAGTCACGCGGACGTCGCCATGGATCCGCATCGCCGGGCCAAGAGGTTCCGATTCAAAGCGCACCAGTTCCGTCACCTTCGTGTAATCGATCGCGTCCGTATAGTAATCGCACTCGACCCGCTTAACGTACGCCTTGCGCTCTTCATAGTCGAACCGCTCGACATGATACTGCCGCGCTTCGTGAAGGTAGATCGCTTTCTCATGCAGCGTAGTCAGCGCCGTCGGGAAAGAAACTTCGGCGATTACCTTCGATTCGCCGGTAATGTCGACCACGACGAAGTTATCGCTCGAAACCGCGCGCAGGTTAACCGCATCGGCAGGATAGCTTTCCGATGTCCAATGCCATTGCGCGCCGGAGTGGTGCAGGAAACCGGCTTCGGCAAGGAAGCCGCAAAGCTCGCCGGTATCGTGCGGCCCGAAGGCTTCGTTATCCGCAACCGGGAGTTCGAACGCAGCGCATTTCAGGTGACTTAGCAGGATCTCCAGATTGTCCGGATTAATATGGGCGTGCTCCGGCGACGCGCCGAAGAAGTAATCGGGATGCTCGATGACGTATTGATCCAGCGGCGCGCTCGAAGCCACCAGCACGCTCGCCGATGCGGACTGTCGGCGTCCCGCCCGGCCCGCCCGCTGCCAGGTAGAAGCAATCGTGCCGGGATAACCGGCCATCACCACCGCGTCGAGCGAACCGATGTCGATGCCGAGTTCAAGAGCATTCGTCGCCACAACCGCCCGGATATCTCCGGCGCGCAGCCGCTGTTCGATCTCGCGGCGCTCGCGCGGGAGATAGCCGCCGCGATAACCTCTGACCGTTTCGGTGGGAATACGGCCGCGGTCGCAGGCGTCCTTCAGGTAAGTCACGAGTACTTCCGTGGCTAGCCGGTTATTGGCGAAGACCAAGGTTTGCTGGCCGTGGTCGATGAACTCCATGGCGAGCCGGCGCGTTTCATTGATATAGCTTCGGCGGATGCCGAGTTGACGATTCACCACCGGCGGGTTATAGAAGATCATGTAGCGTTCACCGGACGGAGCGCCGCTGCGATCGATCAGAGTAAACTCATGGCCGGTAAGTGACTGGGCAAGCTCGCGCGGGTTTGCGACTGTCGCGGAACAGCAGATGAACTGAGGTTTCGCTCCGTAGAAGTCGCACAGGCGCTTCAATCGGCGCAGCACGTTCGCTAAGTGGCTTCCGAACACGCCGCGGTAGTAATGTAACTCGTCGATAACTATATAGCGCAGGTTCTCGAACAGACGCACCCACTTCGTGTGATGCGGCAGGATGCCGGTATGCAGCATATCCGGGTTAGTAAGTACGACATTCGCGCGCTGCCGGATCGCTTTGCGGGCGTCCTGAGGAGTATCGCCGTCGAAGGTATGGACGCAGAGATCGGAACCCATCTGTTCGACGATGGTGTGTAGTTCATGGAGCTGATCTTCAGCCAGCGCCTTAGTGGGAAATAGATACAGCGCGCGGACGCCGGGATCGCTCAGCAGCGTATTCAGAACCGGCAAGTTATAGCACAGGGTTTTGCCGCTCGCGGTCGCGGTAGTAATTACGATGTCGCGCCCGGCGGCAATTTCGGTGAGAGCTTCCGCCTGATGCGAGTAGAGTTGCGTGATCTGCCGCTGCCCCAGGACGGCGCGCAGACGCGGGTCGATTGCATCGGCAATCGGCGCGAACACCGCGGGCCGTGCCGGCTCATGCCGGATCGCGCGAACCGGCGATTCCTCCTGATGCGTAAGATTCTCAAAGTGCGCCACGGCGGCTTCCAGGGTCGGTTCGCGCTCGTCACGCCGGCGCTTGATCAGGTTCAGCGGGCTATCGGGGAAGGCAAGTGTCAGGTTCATTCGAGTTTCGCTTTTTCTTTGCCTACGGTAGCGGGTTCTGATGCGGCGCGCAAGTGGGGTCGCAAGGCTAACGGGTTTTGTTCGTGCATGCCATCGCACTTGCCAAAGAAATGCCCGCGGCTTCCGGCGAAGATATCGAGCGCATTGGGACCGCATCCTTAATGCGGTAGATCCCTTTGAGTGGCTGGCGATGTACTGATCCGTTACGACAGCACTTTCGCCGACTTGGCCAAGTGATGGAGCCGCGGTGGCTGCATCGCTATTTTCCACCCGCGCGGCAACTGCCTCCAAGTGCCGTTATCGCCCGCCCTCCGACTCGACCCCCGGAATCCACTGCGCCGCAATGGCAAACGCAAGTCGATCCAGGTGAGTCGGCGAAGTATTCGTGAACGCAATCACCGGGACGCGCCCAATGGGAAAACGAGCGAAGATCGCGTCGATTCCACCGAGGCGCCCGCGATGACGAGGTGGCCGGCCGGCGTCTCGATATGCCAGCCGAGACCGTCCAAAGCTGATCGCGCATCGCGCGAGTTACCGGGAAATCGGAATAGAGCGCGGCGTCCCAACGGGGCCATCTCAGCCGGCGGGACGGCGAAAGCCGCGTCGAAACCGGGCGGTTCGCGCTCGCCCCCCGTTTGGCTAAGAACCTGGCGGATGGTGATGGCGGAATCGCCGAGCGAGGGTTTGTGGTCCGCCCGATGAACATGCGGGTGATAGGCGTGATTCCAGCCTATTCGACCCGTGACTTCGCGAATCCAGGTATTCGAGACTACGAAGAGCTCGACGAATTCGTCCCGGTATCGGTGCCGTACAACGTGTAATCGAGACTCTGTATCGATGCCGTTAGGATCGTTTGCTGGCTGTCGAGCGAAGAAATCAGCGTATCCGCCTGGGACAACTGCTGGAACAGCGTTTTCTGCATCGAGTTGATGCTGGCTTCGGAGTTCGCGATCTGCGTCTGCAAGCCCGCGTCATCCTGCTGCAGCGTGGTCTGTTCGGTGGCGATCGCGCCCGTGGCCGAGTCGCTCACTTGGTCGAGCGCTTGAGAAATCGCTCCGAGGCCCGTAGTCTCCGAGCCCAGGAACTGAAAGGCGCCGGCCAGTTGTGAGCTCGAAAATCCGCCGATGACCGTCGGGTCAAAGCTCATCGTGCCATCCGAATTGAACGTGATTCCCAGATCGGCCAGGCTTTTGATCTCCCCCGAGCCCTGGTAGGTGGACAGTTGCTGCATGTCCCCCTCTAGCTGATAAACAATAGAGTCGCCGCTCAACACTCCCGTGGTGGAACCGGCCTGACCGTTGATCTGCGACACCGCCGCGTTATATGCGCTTACTAGTGTCTGCAGTCCGGACGTCAGCTGTGTAGGGTCCGACGCCAAAGTGAGCGTGGTCGCCGAGGTCGTCGGCGCCTGAAGGGTCAACGTCGCGCCGGGAATCAGGTCGTTCACGGTGTTACTGGTGCGCGTGACCGGAAGGTTGTTCAACGTGAAGACCGCGTCGCTCCCCTGATTCGTGCTCGTGAGAATATTCGTATCCGCGCCGGTTGGATCGTTGATTAGCTGCAGCGTGGTTGCGCCCTGGTTCTCAGCGGAAACCGAAAGGTAATTTCCATTCCCTGTGGTCAGGATTGTGGCTGTAACTCCCGCGCCCGTCGCGTTGATCGCGTTTTCCAATCCCTCCAGGTTATTCGTCGATGACGTAAGGGTGATCGGGATGGTCTGGCTCCCGATGACCAGACTCATACTTCCCGTCGTCGAGACCGGGGTGGATGCTGAATCCGCATAGCCCGTAAGCGAGGTTTCGGATGCGGCGCTCGCCAGGCTGGTGATCGAGTTGATTGTATAGGATGCAGGCGAGCTGGCGCCGGTAGCCGTAACCGTTACATTCGCTGGGTTTGAACTTGTCGCGGAGATTGCTTGGTTGGCGCCCAGATTTCCCAGCGCCTGAACGGCCGTGGTCAGACTTGCCGCCGTCCCTTGCAAGGTCGCCAGTTGCGTTTCCTCGCTCAGGACCGTCTGATCCTGATTCTGTAGTTGCTGCAGCGGGATGCTCGCGATACCGACGGCGCGCGTCAGAACGCTTTGAAAGCTGCTCGCATACTGGCTCGTGCCCGTAAATGTTAGCGGTGTAACGGAACTTAAAGGTGTAACGGCGCTCGTTGCCACGGCTTACCTCGTATGTTGTCCTATCGGCGCTAGCGGAGAAAAGTTTAATTCACTATCTCAGCGGGCCAACCGCGACGATGGCCCTGGAGTTCAGACGCGTGGGGGGAAACAGCGGTAAAGGTTTTATCCCGCGCTGCCGATGCTA
This sequence comes from Nevskia soli, assembly GCF_903970205.1. GTDB lineage: Bacteria > Acidobacteriota > Terriglobia > Bryobacterales > Bryobacteraceae > Bog-113. The sequence continues at coordinate 7,092 of NZ_CAJCHS010000023.1, forward strand.
GGGACTTGATGCCGGTGATCAAGCGCTTTTTCGGAAATGAGTCTAACTTGGCCTCCCCGGCCTCAACGAATTTCATCGAGTCCTCTACGAATTCGTCGAATAAAGTTGAGAGAAGTTCGCGCGTCCGCTAGAACTTGGCGGATTCACACCGATAAGACTGTCAGCGTCGCACAGAACGCGGCGCGGTCAAGCTCGAGGGTTCCTCGAAGCAAAGCATCAAGGGAGTTGTAACTATGTTTTCAATTAACACAAACGTCGCTTCGCTGGAAGCCCAGAATTACCTCACTCAGACCAGTGCATTTCAACAGCAGACGATCGAGGAAGTGACATCGGGCTTGCGCATCGTTAATAGCGGTAACGACGCGGCCGGTTTGGCCGTCGCCAATGGCTTCGCGTCGGACGAAGCCGTACTAACTCAGGGTATCGCTAACGCCAATGACGGGATCGGCCAGTTACAGACGGTCGACGGCGGCGAGAACAACATCTCGCAGCTGCTCGATCGCGCCAGCACGCTGGCGACTCAGTCGGCTTCCGGCACGTTCACTGGAAACCGCGCCACCCTGAACAACGAATTCCAATCGGTGCTTACGGAAATCAATCGTGAAGCGCAGGCGATCGGCTTGAACCAGGGCGGCACTCTCGCGCAGAATCTGGCGTTATTTATCGGCGGCGGCCAGGGAACCACCGGCGCTTCCGCGGTTGCCAATGGCGAAGAGCAGCTCAATCTGTCCACCGCCACCGTCGATGCGAAGAGTCTGGGTCTGGTGGGTGTACAGGTGGTCGGAGGCACTGTCGGGACGACGGACATCGGCACGGGCTCGGCTACCAGCGTCCAGAACATCTTGAGCAACACCGCCAACACCGCGACCGAAACGCAGGCCGGATATACGACCTTCTATGTCAACGGTCCTGGTTTCTCCAGCACATCCGGCAACACCCAGGTCAAACTTTCCGTTAACCTCGCCGGCGTCACCGATACCGATACGCTGGTGAATGCCATCAACGCCGCGATCACCGCGACCGGGCAGGCAGGCAATCAACAGGCCACCGCATTCGCGAACGCGAATATCACGGCCAGTGCCAACACGGACTCGACCGGCAAGACCCAATTGGTCTTCAGTTCGAGCGATAGCGCGTTCCAGGTGACCGGTGGCGATCAGGTTGCTAACGCACTACTCGGCAACTTCTCTTCAGGTTCGACTGGGAACACGGCGAACCCCACCGTGGTGGGAGCGACTGCGGTGCAAACGACGGCCAGCGCGGCCGCCCCGTCCGTAACGCTCACCTTCCAGGGCGCCGGTTTAAGCAGTACGCAAACCGCAACTTTGGCCATCACGAGCGGCGAAACCCAGGCCGCGATGCTGGCGGGCGTTCAGAGCGCGATCGCAGCGAACACCACCCTCGCGGCGACCGGCATCACCGCCAGCCTAAACGGGAGCGGCAAACTCGTTTTCACCGGTCCAGCAAGCCAAACCTTCACCGTCCAGGCCACCGGCGACACCAACAACAATCTGGGTCTCGGCTCTTACGGCGTGGCCGGCACCTCCGTGACCGGCGCGGCCGGCGTAACGTCGAGCGCTTCCCAAGCCCTGCAGATTTCCGTAAACGGTGGGGCTTCCGTAAACCTAGGCACGCTTGCTAACGGTGGAAGCGCCGCAGCGGCCGCGGCTGCTATCAACACGGCCATTCAAAGCTCCTCTGACGCCGCCACGCTACGTGAAGCCGGCATCACCGCGACGACCAGCACAATCGGCAGCGGCACGGCTGCGACCCTCGAGGTCGGGGGAAGCAACGGAGTTACATTCACCGCGGCTCCCGGAGCCGCCGGAAATAACACGACAGTGACATTTGTCGACCCCGGTGCCACCGCTTCTTTAGGGGTGACTGTCTCCGGCACCAATATCACGGTCAATCTCGGATACGCCAGTGGCGCAGTGACTTCCACGGCTCAGGACGTTATAAATGCGATCGCGGCAAACTCTCAGGCGTCGGCTTTGGTAACAGCAACCGCAACCGGAACCGCATCCACTGTTCAGGCGGCGGCTGTTTCCGCGAATCTGACTGGCGGAACCGACCCCACAGCAGTCGTGAAGCTCACTTCCGGAACGGGAGCCAGCTTCGCGGTCAATGCCGAGGGCGCATCCAATGCCTTCGGGTTCAACGCGTCCACCAGTTCAACAGGCGTTGCGACTGCGCTCGCCTCGCTGCAGAGCGGCTACGCGGCCGGGGCCGCGAGCGAAGTTCAGACGCAGGGTGAAAATCAGAGCAACACCAGCACCGGTAACAACGCCTTCACCTTCACTGCTCTAACCAACGCGAACGATGCACAAACGGTCACCCTCTCCGCCGTCGACTCCGCCGGCAACTCCCACTCGATCAACGTCGGCTTGACCAGCTCGAATGCCGGAACCCTCGATCAGGCGTTGGCGACCATCAACAGCGCGTTGCAGACCTCGAACGACACCACCCTGCAGTCCCTGGTAGCGTTCAAGCAACAGACCGGCACGAACACCACGGAGGGCATCCAGTTCGCCAGCTCCGCCGCAACCTTCACCGCCAGCCTCGGCTCCACCGCAAACGGTGTCGGACTGAGCGATGACAATAACGGCAACCAGGTTCAAGGCGCGACGGATCTGCTCGCGTCCTCGATCTTCGGAACCGCGGGTACGGCAAACATCAGCAATGCGACCAGTGCGGCCGCTGCCGTTACTGCTCTCACCAACGCGGTCACCATCCTTGGTAACGCGCAGTCGGTAATCGGTCGCGGTGAGAACCAGTTCCAATACGCAGCCAACCTCGCCGGATCGCAGCTCACCAGCGATCAGGCCGCCGAATCCCAGATCCGAGACGCCAACATCGCCCAGGAATCTGCGAACCTTACCAAGGCGTCCATCCAGTTGCAGGCCGGCGTCGCCGCCCTGGCGCAAGCCAATTCGGCGCCGCAGCAACTTCTCAGCCTGCTCCAAGGTCACTAAACCTTAGCTCGCTCATAATTAATCAATCGAACTAACCCGGGCGGGACTTTTCGGAGTCCCGCCCTTTTCTGTTCCAACTTGAACCGTATTCCGCAAATCGACTGCGAATCCCACCCGCCTTTTATGTGATATCCAGCCCAATTACCCTCTCGGCTTCTACAAAGTACCTTAAAAGATTTGACTTCCGGTCAAAAAAGATTTGACTTCCGATCAAAATTCAGTCACATTGAGTCAGCACCCACGCCTGTGGGTGATTCCGAATCGCCTGCCTGGGCGTTCTATCTTCCCTCCATCTCTACCTGGACTCAAGGCCGTAATCGGTGCTGGCGGCGATTTCTGGTTCCGGGTGCACGATGGGAGCCTCGACTGGAATTTACTCGATGGTGGACTCTTTCTTTCCAAGCGCCGGTAGTCGCCGGTCGCCCCTCCGGGCGATCATTCGCACGACGGCGGTGAGATCGTCTTTCGTGAGATTCCCGCTAGAGCCGAAAGTTAGGAGCTGACTGTGATCCTGGCCGCAACCTGCATTCTTTTCACGATGTTCTTGGTAAAGCCCTGGCGCGCGAAGAAGCAGCACCCCTGGGGCCAGAATGACTTACGGAGAATGCGCCGGTTCTCCGATCGTGTACACGCGGACGAACGCTTGCCCCACGAGTAACCGCACAAATAATCCATGTCAACCTCCCAACCCGAAAATACGCAGCCCATCGGTCTCGACGTTGGATCCAGTCGCGTCGTCGTAGCCCGTACCGTAGCCGGCAAGTATCAGTACGAGTCACAGCTGAATGCTTTCCTGGCGGTTCCGTACTCCAAGCTCACTGCGACGCTCCTCGATAGCGATAACGTGCTTCACGCCGTCGAAGGTTCCGAAATCCTCGTGATCGGGTCGGCTGCGCAGCGTTTTGCCGAAGTCTTTCATGTCGCGATCCGGCGCCCGATGCGGCACGGGGTTCTCAACCCCCAGGAGCCGCACGCGATCGTGGTCCTGCGCTGCATTTTCACCAAGCTATTGGGCAAGTCGTCAGCCGAAGGTCAGAAAGTGTTTTTCAGTGTGCCGGCGCCGGGGATTTCGGGGGACCACGGCATTTCCTACCACCAAGCTGCTATCGGTCAACTTCTCAGCGAACTCGGCTACAGCCCGACGCCTTTCGAGGAAGGGCTCGCGGTCGTGTTCGGCGAACTAGACGCATCAAACTTCACCGGCATCGGGATTTCTTGTGGGAGCGGGATGTGCAACGCATGCCTGGCGGTACTCTCAATGCCGGTGATTAGTTTCAGTATCTCCAAAGCCGGCGACTTTATCGATTCCCAGGCAGCCCTGGTAACCGGCGACCTAACCGACCACACGCGCCTTCAAAAAGAACAATCGTTCCGCATTAACGGTCTCGCGGGCGGCGACCGTACCAACAACGCGCTCAACGTTTACTACCAGGAAATGGTCGCTAACTTAGTAGAGTCGCTGCGCGGTCAGATCGCGTCCGGCAAGCGTTTACCTCGTATCGATAAGCCGGTTCCCTTGGTGCTTACCGGAGGTACAGCCATGCCCAAGGGATTTCTTGAGTGCTTCGAAACCGCCTTGCGCTCGTCTGAATTTCCCCTCCGGTTGTCCGAGATCCGCGTTGCAGCCGATCCGCTCAACTCAACCGCGCGCGGAGCCTTGATGGCAGCACTCTGTTAGGTCCGGCCGGCAAAAGAAAAAGGGTCAACTGCCCTCTGGCAATTGACCCTCGTGCAAGCCCCCCATGACTAACTAAAATTCGAATCGCCCCGTAACCACCATCACACGGCCCGATACCGCCGAGCCTTGGAACGCACCGTAGGCGCTTGTCGGAGGAATCGCCGTGCTGGTGATCATCCCCAACCCGGGAACCGCCACATTCGCGTTCGGATTAGCGAAGTTCGGATGATTGAACAGGTTATAAGCGCTGGCGCCGAACTGAAAGAAGATGTTCTCGCGAATGTTGATCTTCTTGTACAAGGAGAGGTCCACGTCGGTGTAACCAGGCCCGTAGAAGGAGTTGCGCGGGAAATTCCCGAACGCCGTCTCGTTTCCCGCGGTCACAAAATCCGAAGTACTGAAACACGCCGTATTTACCGCGGATGGCCCGCAAACACGGTTCGGATTTCCAACGACCGTAGCTAGAATGTTACCGCTTAGGTAAGGCGATACCAAGCCTCCGAGTTCGCTATCTACAACACTAAATGGCGAGCCGGTGCGAACATAGAATTTCCCGCTGAGCGTCCACGCCGCCAACCAGTTCACTAAATGGTTATGCGGCTTGAACGGAGTGTCCCAGACAAAATCCGCTAGCAGGCTGTGACGCACGTCGTAATCGGCATTGCTGTAGTTGTTAGTTACCGAAGGACTGTTTAGCGAAGTCTGCGAGAAGTTGTAATTATAAGGCAGACCGGAACCGCCGTTCGACAAAGTATCGAGCGCATGGCTCCACGTGTAATTGATCTGGCCCTGGAATCCATAGCTGAATGAGCGCCGGAACTGTACGGTCAAACCGTCGTAGTTCGAATAGCCCGAGTTAGTCAGCTGCGTGACCGTTCCGAAACGCGGATCCGGCTGGTCAACCGGGATGCCCGCAAACCCCGTCAGGCTTCCCGTGGATGTACCGGCGTTGGCAAACCCGTTGCTCAGAAGCAGATCATATCCGTGGTTGCCCGCGTAGGTCGCCACCAGCACGCTTCTATGACCGAGCGGCTGCTCGATCTCGAAACTCCACTCAGCATATTTCGGGATGTGCAGCGTGGCCGGTATCGAGAAAAATCCGGGCGCCGAGAATCCGGGAACGCTGGCCGAGAGGCTCGCGAGAGTTGCGCCATTGGCGAATCCGCTCGCGAACGCGTTGTACGCCGCGGCTGCCTGACCCGGCGCCGTGGACGTAGAGGTTGCGCCTAGCGCTGCCACTGTTCCGCTATCCACGAAAGAACCGTAAAGGTTCGGCGCGTTGCTGAAGACACTGCTTACGATGAACCCCGGCGGCACATCGTCGAAGATGCCCCCTCCGGCTCGGAACGTTGGACCGTGCGCGCCCATCGGGCTGTATACGAGGCCGACTCGAGGCTGCGGCGTAACCGGATCGATTCCATAGTAAGCGTGAGTCAGGCCCGTCTCGATCGTCGAGTTATACGGGGTGTTGACGTTCGCTTGATACCCGGACGACGTAAAAGGTTCACTTAGCAGCGAGAAGCACTTGTCGAGGCAGCTCGGGTTGCCGGTGCGATCCAGCCGCAGCCCATATGTAAGCTTTAGATTCGGACGGATCTGCCATTCATCCTGCGCATAAAAGCCCGCGTTATAGAAACGAATATGCGCAGCGGCGAGCGTCGAGAAGTTCTGGTAGTAATAGCTAAGTCCGGTAGAGTCTGCTCCCGTGACTCCATCCACGAACTGCGTCAGGCTGTTGAACGCGTAGAAACCGTTCAAGTCTTCCTGTAATCCGTGGTCGGTCACCTGATTCTTACGGTAGTTCAGGCCGAACTTCAGCGTGTGGCTGCCCTTGGTAAGAGAGATGTCGTCGATGATTTGCCCCTGGCCTACGTCGCGCCCCTGCGGGAACGCGCCCCAATACACGCCCATCCCGTAGAAGCTACCTCCGTTGGCGCCGCCGTCTCCGAAATTCCAGTTTGTCGGAAACGCCGAAAGCGCCGCCGAGTCGCTAGCTGGACCGAAGATGGCGCTGTACCAGAGCACCGAACCGATGAAGTTGTTCACCGTAGTAGGCGAGATGATATAGGTCCAGTTCACCTGGCCTTCACGCTGCGGCTGTATGCTCTGTAAGTTGAATGTCGGATCGATCAGGTTCGTCCCGGTGGGTTGGAACCCATTGTCGGTCTTAAACCGGAAATTAACCTTGTTTTTCTCGTTGATGTTGTAATCCACGCGCGCGGTCATCAGCCATTCGCGGTTAGTATTCGATCCGTTAGCGACCCACGCGTCGGCGCAGGACACCGTCTGTCCAAAGATGCCGCCGCCCGGCGCTGTTACCGGCGCGAACCCGTTAGCGACGTTCGAAAACGAATTTCCGCAACCCAGATTGCCCGACGCGTCCTGCGTATTCAGACCGCCGGTTGTGACCGGCACGGCTGCCGCGTGCCCCGGAGCGTTGTTCCACAAATTGAAGGCATTCTGATACAGCGCAACCTGCGAAGGCTGAATCTGCGTCAGAATGTACTGCTGCAATTGCGGCGATGGAATGACGACAGTTCCCGTCGATGGCAGCGTATATCGCAGTCCCTCGGAATCCATAAAGAAGAACAGTTTGTCCTTCTTAACCGGACCGCCGATCCTCGCGCCCCATTGGTTCGATACCGCCCGCGGCCGCGGCACGCCATTCGCGTTATTGAAGAAATCGTTGGCGTTCATGATATCGCCGTTGTAGTTATACAGTAAGTCGCCGTGAAAGCCGTTCGTTCCGGAGCGCGTGATGTAGTTGACCTGCGCGCCGGCCTGTCTCCCGTACTGCACGCTATACGCGTTCTGCACCACGGAAGCTTCCGCGACTTCGTTCGAACCCAGCAGCAGGTTGCTCGCGCCCGAGTTATTCAGGTTCAAGTAAGGATCGTTATAGTCGTTGCCGTTGATCGTAAATAGATTCGACGTGCCCGGCAGTCCATGCGAGCTGAAGTTACCGTAGCCGCTGCCCGTGCTGACCACAATCCCCGGCGCGGTAAAAGCTACGGTTGTCATGTCTCCGCCGGGTGCCGGTAGCTCTTCGACTTGCTTCGCGGAATAAGTCGAAGCTAGATTAGCTGTCTCCGTATCCACGAGGGCGGCGTCCGCGGTTACTTCAACCGTTTGTTGCGTAGCTTGTACCTTGGCCACTAACTTAAGATCAAGTTGCTGGCCAACCTGGACCTCGACGCGGCTCAGATCCGACTTTAGAGAAGGTGAGACCGCGGATATCGTGTAAGGACCCGGTCGGAGGAAAGAAAAGTGAAACTGGCCGTTGGCGCCGGTCGTCTCATTTCGCATCTCGCCGGTTTCGGCGGATGTTAGGGTTACAGTGGATCCCGCCACGATGGCGCCCGTCGCGTCCATTACCGTGCCGACCAAGTCGCCGGTAGTTATCGTCTGGGCAACTAAGGTGGGTGACGCTGCCAACAGAAACGTCAGGAAAGACAGCGCAACAGATTGGCGTATTTTCATTCTTCGCTCCTTTTGAGGCTTTGGAAAGCAACAACCGGCTGAGGGCCTAACAAGGCGGCATCAAAGCGTGCCACGGACTGTTTTGGCGGACCGGAACTCAAGCTGCGAACTACGCTGCGTCGACGAGGATGGGCGCAAGTGCTGCATGTAAGTGCCCAATTTGGCAAACTAGTTAAAATCTGCTGGATAGCTCGGTTTGCCACACTAGATTTTATGGTTCTGCATAACCGAAAGACTGCCGGTTATGAATTTCGGAATTTGCAGCAGCCAAAAAAAAAGCCCGCCTCCGCCGCCGAAATCGGCGATTGAAGGCGGGCCCTTTGAACCCAATCAGAACGAGTACTTCAATCCAAACTGCAAATTCCTCGCGCCTTGTGACGAGTTCACCACCCCGGTAAGCGAATTCGGATTCGGAACCAAGGTCGATGACCCCGGCGACGACGGCATCAACGAACTCGCCTGCGAGAACACGTCGATCTGATAACCCTGCACCGTGAAAATCGGCGAGTTGAAGAAGTTAATCGCCTCCGCCCGGAATTCCAGATTCTGCCGCTCGGTAATGTGGAAGTTCTTCGATAACCCCACGTCCACCTGTTTCAAACCGGGGCCGCGTTCCGTGCTCACACCGCAATTGCCCAACTTGCCCGGAGCTGGATCTCGCATCGTATCGGTGTTAAACCAAACGTAACCACCGCCCCCGTATTCCTGGTAGGGCGTCTCCTCGGACGGAGCAATGCAATCCGGCCGCCCTTGCGCCGATCCGGTCCCGCCATCGCCGGCCCAATCCAACATCGAGATCGGGAATCCGCCATGGACCGTGAAGATCGTGTTCATCTGCCAGTCGCCTAATACCGCGTTTACGAACTTATTGGAGTTACTCCCGAACATTCGCCCTCGTCCGAAGGGTAAGTCATAACTCAGATAGCCGTTGAAGACATTAGTCACATCGTGATCGCAGTAGCCGTAATCCAGATTGACGTTATATACATACTCCTGAAACGCCACGTCGGCCGAAGCCTGGCTGGCTGCAGCATCTCCGTAGCGGCCATAGTAGCCCTGATTGTTAGTTAGACACTTCGACCACGTATAATTCGCCTGAAACGCCAGACCATGACTGAATCGCTGCTGGCCGCTTAACTGGAGCGCGTTGTAGTTCTCAATACCGGTCGAAGTATTCAATCGGACCTGCCCCAATCCATCGCTCGTCAAGGCTGGATTTCCAGCCAAATATAAGCTGGGCGAAGTAGTTCCATCTGGATTCAGTACTTTCTGTCCGGCAAAATAGATGGCCGCTAAGTGATCGGTATGCTGACCGACATAGGCCGCCTGCAGTGTCAACGAGTTGCCAATCTGGTGCTGCAGCGAAAAGTTCCATTGATTCGAAACGGCCGGCCGGTAGTTCGGGTCGGTCATGTGGATAGTGACCCCAGCGAAGCAGGAAGCCGGCGCGGAAGTAACGGTGGCCGGCGTACAGGAAGCGCCCGTAGCGGAACCCAGTGCGGCGAAGCCCTGATCCAGGAACAGTTGATTCGCGGGAATCGACCCATTTGGCCCGGCTGTATATTGCCCGCTCAGATTGATATTCCAGGGCGCATTGGTTGCGAGCCGGTTATACTCTCCCGTTCCTTCCTGGAAACTCGACCGGCTAAATGCCGCGCGAACTACCGTCTTACCACCCCAGGGCGTCCAAGCTACGCCCAGCCGCGGAAGGAAGTTAGCGATCCCGTTGTATTGGTTGTAAAGCGCCCGGCTATTTCCATCGACACCGGCTAATTCAATCGTCCCGGTGTACTCACCGAAGTTCGTCATCCGGTTTCCGACTTCGTAGATCGGCGTGAACACCTGCCACCGCAGCCCCATATTGATCGTCAGATTCGGAGTCACGCGCCAGTCGTCCTGCACAAACGCGCCGATCGCGTCGTTGCGCTGACCTACCGTCCCGTCAAAACCTTTTCCGTAACCAATCGTCGTCGGAAGTCCAAGAAGAAAGTCGGCGATCGAGTTACCGGTATAGTTACCGGTGAAACCGATCGTACCCGCCGCACCGTCGTTGCTCGTTGCAGGGATATAGTCGTTGCGATAGCGAAGGAACTGGAAGCCCGCGCGAATCGTCTGCGATCCGTGCGTCATAATCACGGTGTCATCCGCCTGAATGCTGGTCTGGTGGAAGATCTCAGGCGCATCCACCGTCCCAAAGGTCGCTACCGACGCTCCTGAGAAGTTAAGCGCGGGAAGATAGGCCGTGGGTTGCCCGGGAATCAATCCCGCCGTGCTCGGCGATCCGCCGTTTATTACGTTGCCTTCAGCCGGAAAGTAATTGGTTCCCGCTCGTGCATCATTGATGATGGTCGGACTAAATGTGTGGGTGAAGTCCAGCACGCCGCTATAGAGCGGGAAGATATTCGAGGTGCCGTAGAGCAGTGGTTCCGAGTTCGTCGTCGGATTCACGATGTACTGCTGGCTATACCGCGCGAACACGTGATCGTTCTGCGTCGGAACCCAGTCTACTTTCGCGTCACCCTGGTCGCCGTTCGTATAACTATGGGTCGAGTTACTCAGGTTATTCAAAGTGCCGCCATTGGTTCCCGTCAGGTTTGCCGACGGAAGCACCTTCATGATGTTGAGAGCCGTCTGACTAATCCCGTTGATACAGGGCGAGGAACCGAAGGTCTGTCCGGGACCGCAAATCGCCGCGTCGTTCAGATTCGCCGGCATGGGGACGGTAGTTCCCGGATAGGTGAGCGCAACCCCAAGGTCAGTAAGATCGCCCGTCTTTTCCGCAGCCGTGAAGGTTGTACTTGTTCCGGGAGTCGCCGGTATGTCGAACCGCGAACCTTGATAATCGACGAAGAAGAACAACTTATCTTTCTTAATCGGGCCTCCAAAGGTGCCGCCGAATTCGTTCCAGCGAAGCAGCGGAGGTGAGCTGTTCACCGCCGATGAGGAGCTGAAATTCCTTGACCACTCATTCGCGTTGAAAAAGTCATTCCGCACGAACTCAAAAAGACCCCCATGATACTGGTTTGTCCCCGATTTCGTGCTCACGCTGATGACTCCCCCCAGAAATTGCCCGTACTGCGCGCTCGGGTTGTTCGTGATCAGATTAAACTCCTGAATAGCGTCGACGCTGGGGGAAAACGCCACATTGTTATCGACGAACTCCGTGTTTTCCATCCCGTCCAACAGGTAGTAACTCGCCTGCTCGCGATTCCCGTTGATATACGGCCTCCCCGAATTGAAGGTAGTCTGACCTGTGTTGAACGACGCTGGACTGGTCGTCACCGATCCCGGAATCAGCAGCGTCAGTTGGTTGTAATTGCGTGTTTCCAGCGGCAGCGCTTCGATCACGTGCGACTCTAGGACCGTGCTCACCTCCGTCGTCTCGGTCTGCAGAATCGGTGACGCCGACGTCACTTCAACAGTTGAAGCCACGTTGCCGATCTTCAACGCGAAATCGACCTTCGCGACCTGATTCAACACCAGGACGACGTTCGATTCCTCGGCCTGAAATCCGGTCTGCTCCGCGCGAACTTTATAGCGGCCAATGGGCACTGTAGGTAGTTCAAACGCTCCGTTGGAGCTCGACCGCGCGGCGAGCACCGTGCCCCGGTCCAGGTCGGTCGCGGTAATCTTGGCGTCCGCAACCGGGCTCCCCGAAGGATCGGTAACGATCCCGTTGATCGCCGCTGTAACCTGCTGGCCCCACGCCGCCGGAACCACGCACGCAGCTACTAAGCACAGAAGCAAGACTCGGACAAAGCGTCCTTTGTTTTTCATAGATCCCCTTTCGCCTAACTGTTTATGGTTTTGCTGATTCTCTTCCCGCGGACGCACTTTGTCCAGTTCCAAACGGTTGCTACAGTTACTCCGAACGTTCGTTACCTCGCTCGAACGTTCTAAATGTCAACGAGTTACGGGCTTCACGCTGCCCGGATTCGAAGCCAATGCCTCTACTAAGAGGCGCACCGGCCGCACGGCCGCTAACCGTATTTCGGCCTTCGGTTTTTCATATTCCGTCAACGCCTGCAGTTGCGACGCGGCCCATCCGTCGGGCGGCGATTGTCGTTTATCGAGAAAATCCAGCGCTTTTATGCCGATATCGCCGACGTGCCCCAAATTGTCGGCTACCGGGAGTAGTTCCGTCAAAAGGTAATTGCCAGACCCGAGTTCGTGAAGCGCTACCGGAGTCATCGCCCAGGTAAGGAGTTGTTGCCGGATGAGAGAACCGGTGTCTTGAGTCGGGGCCGCCAGCCAGGCCTCCACCGATAGCGTAAGTCGTCGCGCCGGTTCGCTCTCCGGACGCGCGGCATCCACCAGCCGGTTCAGCGGAACCAGACTCGAATACTTATGCTCATCGCGCCTCCCCACAATCCCCAGCGCTTCCACCGCATCCGCCAGATCGATAAGTGCCGATGCTTCATACAAGCTCCCGCGATTCCCCGTCAAACGGTCGAGCATCGGTACGAAGTTCGATCGATTCTCTACTCCCGCGAAAGCTAGCAGCCGGGTAACAAATGACAGCCGCGCATACATCGACCCCGTGTCCCGAATATCCTGCGGCGACCAGAAACGTTCCGCAATTGCAGCCAGCCTCGGCCATAGACGCGAGTCAACGGTCTCCGGACTCGCGTACTCCGTCCACATGCATGCCTCACCGCCCAGAATCCGCGCCGCCTCGGACGGCGATAGCTTGGCCGCGTCCCCGGCCAGCGGGTCTACTGCATAGTGCTCGGATGCCGGTTTCAGATGATCGAGGTAATAGCCGCCGGATAAGATGGCCCGGTAGCCCTTTCGAGCCGCATCGCTCAGCGATTCCGCGCCGCGCCACGATTGAATCACCGTGTCCCTCGCGAGTCCCGGCTCGATTACTTCATCCCATCCGACCATCGTCTTGCCATACTTCTGTAAGATGGCCTGGACCCGATGGTTGAAGTAAGCCTGCAGCTCGTGACTTGACTTGATCTGATGAGCTTGTTCGAACTTCTGGATCGACGCCGAAGCTTTCCAGTCTGCATCGTCAACTTCGTCGCCGCCGATATGAAAGTAAGGATCGGGAAATAGCGCGGCCATCTCGCCGATCAGCGTATCCAGGAATGTGTAAGTCTGCTCCCGCGTTGGATCGAGTACCGGATGGAATATACCCCAAGTCCGTTCAATCGAGTAAGTCCCCGGCATGCTCGCAAGATCGGGATAAGCGGCCAGCCAGCTGCTGGTATGGCCTGGGATATCGAACTCCGGAATAACTCGAATGCCCCGATCCGCCGCGTACGCGACGACTTCCTTCACTGTTTGCTGCGAATAGAAATGACCGTCCGAACCAAGCTGCTGCAGCTTGGGAAAGCTCTTACTCTCGACGCGAAAGCCCTGGTCGTCCGATAAGTGCCAATGGAAGACGTTCAGCTTGACCGACGTCATTCCATCCAGCGTGCGAAACACGACCGGCGCAGGCATCCAGTGTCGCGAGACATCCAGCATCAAACCGCGCCAGGGGAACCGCGGCTGATCTTCGATATGAATTGCGGGGACGCGCATCCCGCGTTCGCCCGGTCCGGCAAGTTGAAGAAACGTTTCCAGGCCCCGCAGGATCCCGGTCGTAGTCTTCGCCCTAAGTGTCGCGCCGTTCCCCGTAACTTCCAGTTGATAAGCTTCGTCCTCACCTGGCTTCGGATAAGTTGGAGCCGCGCCCAAGCACTCGATGGTTAAACTCGCAAGCGTGCCTTTTGGAAAGAACGGAATTCCGGTTTGTCGTGAAAGCCGGTCGGTGAACCGCTGCACGGCGTCATTCAATCGCGCGTCTCTGTAACCTATAAACGCAACCTGAAAATCGTTCCCGATTGCGAGTTCACCCGGTCGCGATTCCCAGTGGGCAGGCAAAGGCATCATGTTAGGAGCAAGCGCAGCGTTAGGAGTAAGTGGAGCCGCAGGTAGCACGCCCACCGAAACCAATAGCGATCCCAATAGAACCTCAGACCGGAAATATCTCATTGAGCTCCGCTCGTGAAGGCTGCCGTCCGTACTCGCATAACTGAAAAGCTTCAGCATGGACCACGCGATCCGCGCCGGCGCCGTAACGCGCGGCCAGCGCCGCGCGAACCGCACTAGAAATCGACTTAGTCCAATGCGCGCTCAACCACTGGCGCCGCGCCTCACCATCGCCAGGTACTTCTTGCTCCTGCCCGTCAACCCAGGGCAGCCATTCATAAAACTGCGAAGCATGCGCGTCCATCGCCGCGATCTTTGTACACCAGACATCGTCTATATTCACCGCGACATCCGGCTGAAACGGATTCGGCAATTGGAAATGATCCTCAAGATAAACGAACACGGGATTGCGCCGCAGCGGCGGTTCATCCGGACAGATCGCGGGTACCTGCACCAGATAAGCCGCGTCCTGCACCAACTGCCCGGTGTAGCGATGGTCCGGATGGTAATCGCAAGACCGATGCGTCAGAACAACATCAGCATCCCAATCGCGGATCTGCCGGATGATCTCTTCTCTCCACCGCAACTCCGGTTGCAGCGCCCCATCCGGCGCCCCCAGCACTTCCGAAGCAGCGATGCCCAGCCGTTCAGCCGCCAGCCGCGCTTCCTTACGCCGAACCTCAACCAGCCCCGGACCGAAGTGTGTATGATGCCCGGCCGCGCCATTAGTCACAGACAGGAACTTGACCGAGTGCCCCGCGCCCGCGAACTTAGCTGCCGTACCGCCGAACTCGATCTCGCAATCGTCCGGATGCGCGCCAATGCAAAGGATTTGCAAGAGCCATGTTGCGCGCAAGTCTCAAACGGTGTCCAGTTCTGAACGGTTCGCTACGCCCCGGTAGCCCACCCACTCATACCCACCCGCACAACTCCACACCGCATAACCAACACTCCATACCCAACACCCGCACAACTCATACCGAGCCGCGACGGCGACAGAGCGGTCACTAGATCTCGCGTTCGATCCCCAACAAACCCGTTCGCTACGGTTACGGCATAGGTTCTTCGACCGTCAAATATTGATCCGCAACCACCTCACGCAAACGCTGCTTCGCGCCCCTTGGCCATTGAATCTCCACAACCTTCACCTTCCCCTCACTACCTAAACCGAAGTGAACCCGCTTGTCGCTCGACGACATAAACCCCACGCTAGTCGTAACATGCTCATACAGCGTCCGCCCGGAGTCCGTCGTCACCTTGACCTTCGCCCCGATCGCATCTCGATTGCTATACCGCCCCACCAGCCGCAGTCCCAGCCAGTGATTCCCGTTATCCGCTGAATTGATTAGTATCCGGGGACGTTCGTTCAACGACGTAACTACAATATCCTCGAACCCATTATTCTTTAAGTCGCCGATCGCCGCCCCACGCTGGTATCCCGTCCGCAGAAAGTCCTTACCCATCTCGTCCGAGACATCCCGAAACTGCTTGCCGCCAACATTCTCGAACATCGTGTCATGCTGCCGCGAGTTAGGCTTGTTGTTATCCACATCGCCGTTCGCGTTGTAGATATCCTTCCAGCCATCGTTGTCGTAGTCGACAAACGCCGCGCCCCACCCCGAATACGGACCACTCAGCCGCTCAATCCCCGTAGTTGCGGAAACATAGCGAAATGAATCACCGGCATTCCGGAAAAGCGCGAACGCCTGGCCCATTAAGTCGTTATAAAAGATGTCCACCTTACCGTCGTTGTCATAGTCTTTTGCATCGCTCCCCATTGACGAAACCGCATTGGAGCTATCGTTATACGCCACGCCCATCGGCAGCCCCGACTCCTCGAACGTTCCGTCGCCCTTGTTGATGAACAGCGTGTTGGGCTCGGTATCGTTCGCGATGAATACGTCCATCAACCCGTCGTCGTTGAAATCCGCGACGGAAATTCCCATCCCCTTACCCCGAGCCTTGCCGAACCCGGACTTCTCCGTAACATCTTCGAATCGCCCATGACCTAAGTTGTGATACAGCCGCGCCGGCACCGCATCATAGAACAGCCGCGGATCGCAGTAGTATTCAACCCCGGCCGTCGCACAACGCCGGTCCGTCTGCGGCGTCCAGACCGTATAATCCGCCACCACCAGATCAAGCAACCCGTCGTTGTCGTAGTCGAACCAGGCGGCGCCCGCGCTGATCGTATTGGCAGGTTTCGTTATTCCGGATTGTCCCGTAACGTCCCGGAAAGTCCCGTCCCCGTTGTTCCTGAAAAGCGCGTTCTTTCCCGCCGAGCAGATGAAGAGATCTTCGTAGCCGTCATTATCGAAATCTCCCGCCGCCACTCCGAGGTTGTAACTCAGCCCTGCCCCGGTAAGTCCTGCCTTGGCAGTAACATCCTCAAACGTGCCGTTCCCGCGATTCCTCAGCAAGCAGTTATTGAACTGCGGCCCGGTCTTCGACATCTCCGGTAACTTCGCGCCGTTAGTGAAGAAGATATCCATACGGCCGTCGTTGTCGAAGTCGAAGATCGCCACGCCGCCGCACATCGGCTGCACGAAGTACTTGCGCGGCGATAGATCGTTATTCGTGATGTAAGAGAACTTAGAGTTGCCCGCGATATCCGTGAAATGCGGCCGCTTCGGCTCACTAAGCGCAACGCCAAACAACAAAAAAAGCAGCAGCCATCTCACGGCTGCTTCGTTTCATCAGGCGCTACCCCGGACACCGTCTTATGCAGGGCTTTCGTATTCTGATTGATACTCTCCGAGGTGCTCTTCTGCAGCGCGAACTCCCGCGCCGCGTCCGCCTTCCGCCCGCTGCGCTGGTAAGCCGTCGCCAGCGCCAGATGAAACGCCGGATTCTCCGGACGAAGTGAAACGCACTTCTCTAGCGGCGCAATCGCATCCGCGGTCGAGCCGGAATCCAGCAGCGCCCGTCCCAACTTAGCCAGCGCATCCGCGAATGCCGGGTAGATCGCCACCGCACGCTTATAGTCCGCGATCGCCTCCGCGGGGTGATTCTGCTGCGCGGCCAGTTCCCCCAGGTAATACTCCGCACTCGCATTCTGCGGATTCAATTTGAGTTCCGCCTCAAACTCCTTTTGCGCCTCGCTCAACGCCCCCGAACCTGACGCCCCTGCGCTGGCCGCGTGCAGCATCAGCAGCCCCCCAACGCGGTAATGAATCCCCGGCATGTCCGGCGAGCGCTGCAACAGAATCCGATACTCGGCGATCGCCTTCGGAATCTCCCCGTGCTTCTCGAAATTCTCCGCGTTAAGCTGCACCACAAACGGGGACTCCGGCGCCGCGTGCATCAGGTGTTGCGCATTGCGGTCGCTCAACTCCGAGAACACATGAACCGCCAGAAACAGCACCTCCGGATCTTCCGGATAGTGCTGCTGCAGCCACGCCAGAAAGCTCATCGCGTCCGTCTGCTGATTCAGCAGCATCGAACAGCGCACGCCCGCCGTGCTGGTCTGCCGTTTATCCGCATCCGGAATCGCCGGATCGAGCATCACGTGATCCAGCTTCGGCATGGCCTCCTCGCACCGCCCTTGCATGGCTAAGTCGACGCCGCTCGTTTCCTGCGCGAAAGCGCCGGCTGCCATTAGTAAGAAACCAAGCCACCGCATCGGGGACTCACAATTACAGCACAGTTTCGGGCGGAAAGCAGGGGCTTCGGCCTTGTTCGCTACCGTTATGCGCACGTTCGTAACAGGCCCGGGCGCTCACATGTCTAACGTGTTAAACTCAACCCAATCTAATGGCGAGGAGTCCCGGGTCAGAAGATTTTCCCGTCGGCAACATTCCCAGCCACCCGGCTGAAGACGAAGTTCCGCCGGAACTGATCCGCGAAGAGCTCGTCCGGGTGCTCCATTCCGAAGAGTTCCGGGCAAGTAAGCGCAGCCAGGAGTTCCTTACTTATGTCGTCGAACACACCCTCGACGGTTCTTCGGTAGGGCTCAAAGAACGGACCATCGGAATCGAAGTCTTCCACCGCCCGCCGGGCTATGACACCGGCGATGACGCCACGGTTCGCGTAAAAGCCGGTGAGGTGCGAAAGCGGCTCGCGCTTTACTATGCGACCGCCGGTACTCAGAATCCCGTCCGCATCGAGTTGCTCCCCGGCACCTATGTGCCCGCGTTTCGCCGTCCGAAAGCCAAGCCGGAACCGCCGGAACTTGAACCGCAGCCGCCCCCGGCCAACTTCCAAACACAAACCGCGCCGTCAACCGAATCCCACCCGTATCCCGATACTCACCCGTATCCCGATACTCGCCCGCATCCCGATACCCGCCCGCATCCCGATACTGAGCCGCGACGGTTACGGAGCGGTTTTCCCCCGTCGCCCCGCACTCGCCGGCTATATCCGGCCCTGGTCATTCTCGCGCTAGCCGTAATCCTCGGCGTTTTCGCCTGGACCAAAAACGCGCAGCCGACGGTTCTCGAACAGTTCTGGGCGCCCGTTCTGAAAGACAACGTGCCCGTGTCGCTCTGCGTCGCATACGTTCCGGTGTATGGACTTGACCGGGAGCCAACGCCGTCCGCCCCTCCGCGCAGCGATGAGTTCGTGTTGCTCAAAGACCAGTTCGTGGGTGCCGGGGATTTAATCGCTTCGGTCCGCCTCTCGACGATGCTCACCCGCCAGCATCGCCCCTATTCACTAAAGGTCGGCAACGAAGTCTCCTTTCACGACATTCGCGGCGAGCCTGCCATCCTGGTCGGTTACTCCTACACGCGCTGGAAAGAGATCAGCAGCCAGATGCGCTTCTTCATCGATGGGACTCGCCAACCTATCGGCATCACCGATAACGGCAAAGCCACGAACTGGGCACTCCCCAACCTACCCGCGGACCGCAAGACCGATCGTGACTACGCCATCGTATCCCGCGTATTCAACCCCGATACCAACGCCATGCTAGTCGAGTTAGCCGGTATCACGTCCTACGGCACGGACGCTGCGAGCGAGATTGTAACGAATCCTGATATGCTAGCCGACGCTCTCCGCGACGCCACGCAAGGATGGCAGCACAAGAACCTGCAACTTGTCCTTTCGGTGAAAGTAATCGCCGGAGTCCCCGCCCTACCCAAAGTCGTCGGCACTTACTTCTGGTAACTAAGTCGAAGGAAACAACAAGTGAACACACTCAAGATTTTCACAGCTACACTACTCTTCGCCGCGATCGCAACGGCCGGGATTCCGGGCCTATGTAACACCGGAGAAACCCCTCGGATACCGGGTTCGGGATGCAGTGGCGTCCTGGTGACTCCCAACCCTACCGGCGGAGGGCCGAACCGCGATGGCAATTGGGGAATTGCCTACCCGTACCCATCCACGCTTTCGCCGACTCTTGGGCCATGCGATCTGACCTTTACCAGGGCGTGGGTGGACACCCCTCTTTTACAAGAGCCTTTCGATTCATGGCTTCCAAACAGCGCCAGCACCGCGTCGGAGTGGATTACGCCCTTCGATGGAGAAGGCAACCAGCCTCAGGGTTGGTTCATTTACATAACTCCATTTCACGTGCCGGCAGTTCTTCCGAGCGGTATTGCACCCACGGGCCTCCTCATTAACGGCCGTCTTGCCTCCGACAATCAGACCTACGGATTTGCCTTGGCGAGTCCAGGACATCCTGGCTCATGCGCGGTTGTGAAGAGCTTGCCCGTCCCTTTTAACCCCTCTGAGCAATACTCGCAGTGGGCGAACTTCAGCTTCAATAGCCCAATCGCCATAACCCCTGACTCCGATGTTTTCCTGTATGTTCTCGTTTACAACTCTCGCTCCACTGGCGACCCAAACGCTACGGGTCTCCGCGTCGAATTCTTCAGTACGTCGGGCTTTTATTAAAACAGAGTACGAATCGAGCGCACGGCAGCGTAGGCCCCTCTTGTGCTAGCATCGCGCTTAAACGTGCGACAGTCTCCGTTATTCCTTTACTTCGGCACGTTGCTGCTCGCGGGCGCCCTCTCCAATTCGCTGCCTGCCCAGACCGATGCCGGTGGCCCTTCGCGATACGCCGGATCGGCAAGCTGTAAGACTTGCCACCCTGCAATCTACGCCCGGTGGATCAAGACGCGGATGGCGAACGTCGTGCGAGATCCGAAGACGCACGCGGACGCGATTCTTCCCGACCTATCCAAGCCGGATCCGCTGGTGAAATTCACGAAAGACGACATCGCGTTTGTCTACGGTAGCAAGTGGAAGCAGCGGTATTTCACCAAGAGAGGCGACGATTACTTCCCGCTTGGGGCGCAGTGGGATATCAGTAACCAGCTTTGGCGGTCCTATCATGCGGCTACCGGTACCGATTGGTGGACCGCGTTTTACCCGGACGACAATATGCAGCGTCCGACCGGCCCACTTTGTGACGGGTGCCATTCGGTCAACTACAACATAGAAAACAAGACCGTGACCGAGTGGAACGTAGGTTGTGAAAAATGCCACGGACCGGGAACGGCGCACGCACAGAAACCCTCTCGCGCGAATATCGTCAATCCCGCAAGACTCGACTTCGTGCAGGCGAACAACGTTTGTGTTCAATGTCACTCTCAAGGACGACCGGTAAGCAATCCGATCGAAGGGAAATACTACGATTGGCCGGTTGGGTTCGAGGTTGGCAAGAATCTTTCCGACTTTTGGAGGCTGGAAGAACACCAACCCGGCAAACAGTCATTTACCCACTTCGCCGACGGAACAGCCCACAAAAACCGGATGCAAGGCAATGATTTCGTGACTAGCCAGATGTACACCCACGGGGTGAGTTGCTTTAGCTGTCACGACGTTCACGGCACTGATAACGACGCGGATCTCTTAAAGCCCGCTGACGTCATGTGTTTGGAATGTCACGGACCAAAGTCCCCGAACGGACCGCACGCGCCAACCGTTGAAGCGCATACGCGCCATAGCGCCGGTAGCCCGGGAAGCGAATGCATCGCGTGTCATATGCCGAAAATTGAGCAGACAATCGCAGACGTTAGCGTTCGCGCTCATACGTTCAGATTTATCTCTCCAAGTGAGACAGAAAGCCTTAAGGTGCCGAATGCCTGCAATGCTTGCCACAAAGACAAGTCCACGCAATGGGCGACCGATTCGCTTAAGTCGTGGCCCGGCATGTCGCCGTGGAGAGTCGCGCGACTGGACGTTAGAGAGCCAAAATCGCCAGATACCAATCCGGCAATCCAGTAGACTGTCATTGTCCATGAACCGCAAACCTCTCTTCCGTTCATCCGCCCTGCTCTACGCCGCACTCTCCGCCGCAGCCCTAGCTTCCGCCCAGACCGCACCGGCCGCAGCCCGTCCGCAAGCGCCCCAAATCGTCTCCCCGGAAATTCAGCCGGACCGCCGCGTAACCTTCCGCATCCACGCCCCGCACGCCGAGGCCGTTCAACTCATGGCCTACGACATCCCCGGCAACAATCAAGGGGCCGCGCTGACTAAGGGCGACAACGGAGTCTGGGAAGTGACTCTCGGCCCGATCGATCCCGGCGCATACCGCTATAGCTTCAATGTTGACGGCGTCATGACGGTTGACCCGCACAACCCCGAGACAAGTGAATCCAACAACAACACCTGGAGCCTTTTCGATGTACCCGGCGCCGACTTCATGGACACTAAGAACGTCCCGCACGGAGCCGTCGCCGCGGTAACTTACTACTCCACCGCACTCGGCCGTTTCCGCCGCATGCAGATCTATACGCCGCCCGGTTACGAAAGCGGCAGCGGCAAGCTCCCCGTCTTCTATCTACTCCACGGCGCCGGCGATTCCGATGACTCCTGGCCCACCGTCGGCCGCGCGGGTTTCATCATGGATAACCTCATCGCCGCCGGTAAAGCCAAGCCCATGATCGTAGTTATGCCGGCGGGACACACCAGCCGTACCGGTTTCAGCATGCCTGCCCGAGCGGACGATTTCAATCGTGATTTCCTCGACGACATCATGCCGTACGTCGAGAAGAACTACCGCGTGCAGTCCGATCGCGCCCACCGCGCCATCGCCGGTCTCTCGATGGGCGGAGCTCAGACCTTGAACATCGCCGTTGCCCATCTCAACGACTTCGCCTGCATCGGCGTTTTCAGCTCGGGACTCTTCACCATGTTCCCCGCCCAACGCCCCGGCGCGCCTCCCGCTCCCGCAGCCACCGGCCCGAACTGGGAACAGCAGAACCTCGCCAACCTGGACAACGCCACTTACAAGAAAGGCCTCAAACTCTTCTGGTTCGGCACCGGCCGCGAAGACTTCCTGATCGACACCAGCCGTAAAACCGTCGCCTTGCTGAAGACCCACGGATTCAACGTCGAGTTCCACGAATCCGCCGGCGCACATACCTGGACTAACTGGCGCGATTACCTCGATATCTTCGCTCCACAGTTATTTCAGTAACCTGGGTTAAATTCCCACTCTGAGCCGCGACAGTCATGGAGCTGGTTCTCCGGAATACAACCTTCGAATGCCTTTTACCGCGCGAGAGCGGAATGCTTCCCCCATGCGCACCGCTCCGTGGCCGTCGCGGCTCAGAATGCAGTATTTGTATCGACTCAAATACTGGTCTGCCGTCGCCGACAGCGTTTTCATTCCCGGGGTGGGCGCAGGCCATATGTGGTTCATCGCGGGCCAACCCATACTCTACGCCTAACTTACGAAGTCTCCCCCAGCCGATGTATCTTCATCAGGTTCATCGTCCCCGGCCTGCCCACCGGCTGCCCCGCCACAAACACGACTAAGTCGTCTCTCCGTAACTCCCCGCGCTCCAGCAACACCCGATCCATCTGCGCCAGCATCGCGTCGGTCGAGTCAACATCCTCCGCAACAATCGGATCAACCCCATACACAATCGACAAGCGCCGCGCCACCTCCGCGTCCGGAGTAATCGCGTACAGACAAACCGGCGGACGATAGCGCGCAATCTGGCGCGCACTCGATCCCGTGGTCGTGAACACCACCAACGCCGCCACTCCCGCGCACCGCGCCGCATTGTAAGCCGCATCCGCCAGAACCTCCCCGGTGTTTTGCGTTTGCAGGGGCCGTCGGCGCTCTTCGAATCCCTTGATCCGAATTGACTTCTCAGCTTCGTTCGCAATGCGGGTCATGTAACTAACAGCTTCCACCGGATACTCACCGGTCGACGTCTCCGCCGATAACATCACCGCGTCAGTTCCGTCGTAGATCGCGTTCGCAACGTCGCTAACTTCCGCGCGGGTCGGCACCGGACTATGCGTCATCGACTCCAGCATCTGCGTCGCCGTAATCACGAACTTACCGCCGCGCCGCGCTTTGCGGATGATCGATTTTTGGATAGGTGGAACCCGCTCTAAGTCCATCTCGACGCCCAGATCACCACGCGCCACCATCAACCCGTCAGCCGCCGCGACTATCTCCGCGATGTTATCAACTCCCTCCGGCTTCTCGATCTTCGCAATGATCGGCACATCCGGCGCGCGGTCCTTCATGTGCTCGCGAAGTAAGTCGATATCCGCCGCACGCCGCACGAATGACAACGCGACTAAGTCGACTTGCTCATTCATCCCGAACTCCAGATCCGCGATGTCTTTCGGTGTTAGCGACGGCGCGCTGACCTTCACCCCCGGCAGATTGATTCCCTTGTGGTCGCCGATTAACCCGCCCGTCACAACGTCAAGCTCGATCTCGTCATCGCGCACCGCAACCGCCCGCAACTCCACCGCCCCATCGTTGATCAGCACGCGATTCCCGGGCTGCACGTCGCGCGGCAGATCCGCATAGCCCGTCGACGCGCGCTCGCACGTCCCCATGACCGGCCGCGTCGTGATCACGAAGCGTTTGCCCTTCTCCAGCGTGCAGCCGCCGCCCTCGAACTTGCCCAGCCGGATCTTCGGGCCTTGCAGGTCCAACAGGATCGCGACGTGCCGCCCCAGCGCCGCGGCTTCCTCCCGAATCACGCGCATGCGCCGCGAATGCTCCTCCTGCGTGCTGTGCGAAGCGTTGAGTCGGCAGACATCGACACCGGCTTCCAGCAGCGCGCGGATTTTCTCCCGCGATTCAGTCGCGGGTCCCAGCGTTGCCACAATCTTGGTGTTCGGCATCGGGTCTTCTTGGTTATTCTGGCATCTGCCCGCTCACGCGCCCGGTTACAGTGCGGTTAAACTGCGGCCCGCTTGCGGTTAAACTGCGGAGTGATGAAACGTCTTGGATTGATTTTCGCCGCGTCGGCCATCGCCCTTGCGCTCACACCCGATGCCGCCAAACAACTAATCACGCCCGATCGCCTGTTTGCGCACATCAAGGTTCTCGCGTCCGATGAGTTCGAAGGACGCGCTCCTTCCACGCGCGGTGAAGAACTCAGCGTGCATTACCTGACCGAACAATTCAAACGGTTCGGACTCAAGCCCGGCAATCCCGACGGCACGTGGGTGCAGGACGTTCCGCTGTTCGGAATCAAGTCGACTCCCACCTCCTCCGTCACCGCAGGCGCCCAAACCATCGCGCTCGAACCTAAGACGGACTACGTCGCTTGGACCATTCGCCCCGTACCCGAAGTCAAAGTAACCGATTCCGATGTCGTATTCGTCGGCTATGGCGTGGTCGCGCCGGAGTACGGATGGGATGACTACAAAGGTGTCGACGTGAAAGGTAAAACTATCGTGATGCTGGTGAACGATCCCGCCGTGCCGGATCCCAACGACCCCACGAAGCTCGATCCCAACTACTTCAAAGGCGCGGCCATGACTTACTACGGCCGCTGGACTTATAAGTACGAGATCGCCTCGCAGAAAGGCGCGGCCGCCGCCGTGATTATTCACGAGACCGGTCCCGCAGGTTATCCCTACGAAGTTGTTGTCGGAAGCAACACGCATGAGAACTTCGATATTCAGACTCCCGACCGCAACGCCTCGCGCGTTAGTGTCCAGTCCTGGATTCCCTACCCGACAGCCGAACGCATCTTCACCGCCGCGGGACAGAACTTGGCCGAGTTGAAGAAAGCCGCGGTGCGCAAGGATTTCCACCCGGTTACCTTGAACGCTAAGTGGAGCTTCGATATCCGGAACGAAGTTCGCGAGGTTAAGTCGAAAAACGTTGTAGCTAAGGTGGTCGGCAGCGATCCCAACCTTCGCCATCAGTACGTCATCTTCACCGCGCATTGGGACCACCTCGGCAAAGATCCCGCGCTGAAAGGCGATCAGATCTACAACGGCGCCGTCGACAACGCATCGGGATGCGCCGGCTTACTGGAGCTTGCGCGCGCCTACGCCAAACTAACTCCCGCGCCCAAGCGGACCATGATCTTTCTATCTGTTACGGCCGAGGAGAAAGGATTACTCGGCTCCAAATACTACGCCGAAAACCCGCTCTATCCGCTCCGGGACACGCTGGCCAATATCAACATGGACTCCATGAATATGTGGGGTAAGACGCGGGACTTAGTGTTAGTCGGACTCGGTAACTCCACGCTCGACGACATAGCGAAGAGCGCGGCCGACGCCCAGGGTGGACGCACCCTGAAACCCGATCCGCATCCCGAACGCGGCGGCTTCTACCGTTCCGATCACTTCGAATTCGCCAAGCAAGGCGTGCCCGCGCTGGATATTCACCCTGGCACTGATTTCGTCGGCAAGGATCCGAACTTCGGCATGCAGAAGATGGAAGAGTACACCACGAACGATTACCACAAAGTTAGCGATGAGCCCAAGCCCGGCTGGAACCTCGAAGGCGAGGCGCAAGATATGCAGTTAGTGTTCGATATCGGACTGCGCGTGGCCAACGGTGACGGCTATCCCGAGTGGCGGCCCGGCAACGAGTTCAAAGCCAAGCGCGACGCCGATATGGGCGTACCCCCGCCGCATTAGTGCGCCGCGGCCTTCTTCAACGACACCGCATTCATGCAATAGCGCAACCCGCTCGGCGGCGGACCGTCGGGAAACACATGACCCAGATGCCCGTCGCAGGTGTTGCACACGCACTCAACCCGTTTCAGGAACGCCGGTCCGTCAAAGTGATAAGCAACCACGTTCGCCTCGACCGGCTGTGTGAACGAAGGCCAACCCGTGCCGGACTCGAACTTCTCCGACGCATCGAACAGCACGGTATCGCAGCAAATGCAGGCATAGATTCCCGGCTCAAACAGGCTGCACATCGCCGAACTAAACGCGCGCTCGGTTCCGGCTTGTCGCGTCACGCGATATTCCTCCGGACTCAACTGCGCGCGCCACTCCGCCTCGGTCTTGGTAACCTTGCGATCCGGCGCAGGGTTCCCTTCCTTCGCCAGCTTTAAAACGTCAGGCCATTTCAGCATCTAGCTCTATGTTAGCGACTGTCTCGCCGCAACTCAGGGAACCCGCTGCCAGCATTCTGAGCCGCGACGGTAACGGAGCTGGTGCTCCGGAAAAGAACCTTCTCGAATGCCTTTGCCGCGAGAAAGCGGAATGCCCGGGCAGTAACCGCTCCGTTACCGTCGCGGCTCAGCATGCGGTATTTGCATCGACTCAAACGCTGGTTTTCATCCCCCCGGGGTGGCCGCAGGCCATCTGTGGTTCATCCGTGGCTAATAGCCTTTGGTCCTACCAATCCGCATACGGCGTCCCATCCAAACTAGTCTTATCCGACCCGCTCCGCACATCCCAGATCCCCGGCTCCGTATTATTCACGCTCTGCGATGGATCCTCCATAATCACCTTCCAACTCTGATTATTCCCGGTAATCGGATCCTTAGGAACTTCGCGCAGATACCCATCGCTCACCAGTTCCTCAAGCGTCTGCGGCGCCTTCTGCTTATCGAAGCTATACTCGTCGATCATCTGGCGCATGGTGAACAGGTCGCTCTTCAGCACGCTCTCCTTGGCGCGCAGCAAGGTCTTCTGGTAATAGGGAACGGCAATCGCCATCAGCGTCACCACGATCGCCATCACGATCATCAGCTCAATCAACGTGAAGCCGGCGCGCACAAAGACGCTGCGGCGCCGTTTACCAGTCGGAATAGTTCGTGCCATCGGCTGCCTTCTGATCGCTCTTGGTATGTACATCGAAAACATTCTGGCCGCCCCAGCCATCCGAGGTCGGGTCGTCCTGCATACTGCGCAATCCCCAATCGGTCGAATTCGTCATCGGATCTTTCGGAATCCGGCGCAGAAATTTGATCTTCGTGTCTGCGCCCTGGCCGGAGCCTTTCACCCCATCCACCAGCGCCTGCAAACTTTCCGGATACCCAAACCCATCCTGCTTCTGCTGGCCCAGCTTATTCGAGTCCGCCATGTCTTTGTACTTATCGATCGCCTTACGCATCTCGCTCAGCGCCGCGCGCAGGTCGTGCTCCTTGATCTTGCGTACGCGCGTGCGCGCCAGGGGAACGGCCATCCCGCTCAGCAGCAGCAGGATCGTGAATGCCACGATCAATTCGATCAGCGACATCCCGCTTCTAAGTCGGCGTTTCCGTGTCGGTGTTGCTATCGTGTCACCTGCGGTCATCGCCAACAAGTTACTTCACCATCACGTTCAACGGCGCGCTTCCGGCGTTGATCACGTTGCCCCCCGAATCGTGCAGCACCGTCTTCGGCATGGTGACCAGAGTCGTGCCTCGGGCAATCGCCTGGAACGTGATCGTAAGCAGCGTACCCGTGCCGTTCACGGGACCCTTCGCGGGATCGCGCGACAGCATCGCCGTCGCATCTCCCGAATCGTTCAGGATGTTCTTCCGTGGCTCCAGCGCGACTCCGTTCTCCTGCAGCAGATCGCCCGCCGTAATCGAGTTAATCCGCAACACCTTCGGATCGAACTTCAATTGCGATTCGATCGACTGCAAATTCACCGCGTCTTCAATCCGAATCGAAGTCGTAAACGAAGCGCCCTGCTGCGCCTGAACAATCGCCGGCACGAACGAAACCTTACCTGCCGGTACAGCCGGAGGCGGACCGATCGGAGTCGCCGGCGTCGGTCCGGTCGGCGGTGTACTCTGCGGAACCAACACGGGCGCGTTCCCAACCTCACCCGTCGGAAGCGGCGCCTGATCCGCCGCCAACACCGGCGCCCGCCGCACCGCGTAATTGGTCGCGTTGCCCGCGTAAACCGTCCGCAGATTCTCCGACGTCAGATCCGGACCGCGCACAATATGCGGCACCAGTGCAATCAGCAACTCCGTTCGATCGCGCTCCGTCTGCTCGCCGGAAAACAGCCTGCCGATAATCGGAATGCTCGCCAGCCCGGGCACTCCCGTGGTTGTCTTCGTATCCTGAATCTGGATCAGACCCCCGATAATATTGATCTGCCCGTCGCGCATCCGGACATCAAGTGTCGCTTTACGCTGACTAATCACGGGCTGCGAGATGCCCCCCAGATCGTTGTAACTGCTCACCTGCGAGATATCGATATCGACGTGCAGCGACACTTCCTCGTTATCGTGAACGCGCGGCGTCATCTCCAGATTGACTCCCGTATCGATGTACGTGAACTGCGTGTTGACCAGCGCGTTGACGCCTACGCTGCCGACCCCCGGCGAGTAGCTGCCGCTGGCCGTCGGGATGCGATCGCCGATCTTCAGAACGGCTTTCTCGTTATCCACCGCGCGGATCTGCGGACGCTGTAACACGCGCGTCCCGCTATCGCTCATCACGGCCTCAAGCATGGCTCCGGGCACATTGCTCAGCGAGAAGTCCTGGGTGTTGATGTGCGGCAGGTTCACCAGCGGGATCGGGAGGGACGTTGAGGATGTCGTCGACGTCGTTGTGGTGGTCGATGTCGTTGTCGTCGTGGAAGTAGTTGTCGTCGACGTGGTCGATGTAGTCGCCGTGTTCGAAGTAAATGTACCGGTCGTGCTCGTGGTGCTTGTCGTAACACCCAGCGAACTGGCCAGTGTTTGAATACTTGAGCGCGGCGTAAATAGAATCGAAGTATTGATTCCAGTCGGCGCGAACGCCGCCGCAAGCTGCCGCGTCTTGGTGCTATCGACCTCCATCACCATCACATCGATCAACACTTCCGAGCGCGGCTTATCCAGGTCGCCGATGATCTTCTCGGCCAGCGCCATCTTGTCCGGTTCAGCCTTCACGATAATCGCGTTTTGCGCGGTGTCCTGGAAGAGCTTGTTGACCTCGATCACCTGACGCAGTGTAGTGATCAACTCCTGTAGCTCTTGCGCCTTCGTGATGTTCGAAAGATAGAAGACCTTGACCTCCTGATCTTCATACTCGTGCCGTTTGGTCGGGCTTTCCGTAGTCACGAATATCGTATTCGAAGAGAGCGGCTTCCAGAAAGCGTGCGTGACCACGGCCAGATAATCGAGTGCGTCTTTGATTGTCGCTCCCGTCAAATCGATGGACTGGTTCTTCGAAGCGGCCTGGTCAAAATCCGGATCGAACAGAACATTGATCCCGGCCACATTACCCACCGTCTCGAACAAAATCTTCGGCTTCTGGTTGTTCATCCGCAGGGTCAGCGGTTGCGGATTCAGCGGCTTCAATTCCGGCACGGGAAGCAGGCTATCGATGTTTTGCTGCACCTCGCGCTGCGCCGCCTGAACCGGTGTCAAAGCGGCTTCTTCCGGCGAAGCCTTCGAATTGGGATCCAGCGCTTTCTTCTTTTCGCGCTCGATCATCAGCTTCGTCCGGCGAACTTCCTGCGAGGCGATGTCCGAAGCGGGGTCGATTTGGTATGCTTTCTGAAACTCGGCGAGCGCTTCGTTTAGCTGCCCCTTCTCCCGAATTTGCTGCCCCTTCTGCAGGTGGTAGTTCGCCGCCTCGAAGCGCACGCGGCGTATTTCAAGCTGGTACGAGGGGTCGCCGGGGTCCTGCATCACGGCCTGTTCGGCCAGCGTCAGTGCCTTATCCCAGTTCTCTTTCGACTCGGCAACCCGCGCCTCTTGCACCAGCCGGTCGCCCTTGCGCGTGTTCGCCGTTACCGGTATCGAGGGCAGCAGCAGCAAAATAGTATTAAGGACGGCGCACGACGAGCGCAGACGCAACTTGGGCCGATACATGTATGATCTAAATTTCTGACGCGAGGGGACCGGGAATCGTTGAGTTAAACTTCTTAAGCGCCGGCCGTCCCGCGGATCGGGCCCAGCACTTAGGTGACGATGAAGAAGTCCGAATTCAAAATTCTAAGCGAAAACCGCCAGGCAAGCCATAACTATCATCTGTTAGATCGCTATGAGGCGGGCATCGTCCTCAGCGGCACCGAGGTGAAATCCATCCGCGCCGGCAAGATGCAACTCCGTGAGGCCTATGCGCTTATCGATAAGAACGAAGCCTGGCTCCTGAACGCTCATATCAGCGAGTACTCACACGGGAACCGTGAAAATCATACGCCCATGCGCGGCCGCAAGCTGCTGCTGCATCGCCGCGAGATCGACAAGCTTCTCGGCGCTTCCCGCGAGAAGGGCCTCGCTCTCATCCCGACGAAAGTTTACTTGAAAGAGGGCAAGATCAAGGCCGAAATCGCGATCGCCAAAGGTAAACAGTTGCATGACAAGCGCGAAGCGGAACGCACCCGCACCGCCGAAACCGAAGCCCGCTCCGCCATCCGCGAACACAAAGCCCGCTCCTATTGATCACCCGGTGACAAACCAATTTACTCCGCAAAAATCCCTAATTTAACAATCCCTAATTTACTGAGCCGCGAGCGTAAGCGACCGGTGCTTCCTACTTCCACCACAACCCGTGTGCGATCCACCGATCCCGCGTTGACCTTCCGATTGGCCTGCCCTCGGGGTTAAACCTGCCCTCGCGGCTAAATACGATCGAGTCTGAGCCGCGAGCGTAAGCGACCGGTGCTCTCGACTCCACCACAACCCGTGTCGATCCACCGATCCCGCGTTGATCTTCCGATTGGCCTCCCCTCGGGGTTAAACCTGCCATCGGTGTTAAATACGATCGAGTCTGAGCCGCGAGCGTAAGCGACCGGTGCTTCCTACTTCCACCACAACCCGTGTGCGATCCACCGATCCCGCGTTGACCTTCCGATTGGCCTGC